>JBFRWL010000036.1:0-5618 GCA_051439565.1 Prochloraceae cyanobacterium | reverse complement strand
GAAGAAACAAACATTCTGGTTATTGCTCTTGTTATTAAACCGTACGGTTTAGTTTAGTCTTTAGAGGGGGAGAGAACTGCGTCCTCTCCACTGTGTATTATGGTTGTTTCCTATCTGATTGCTTTCGCCAACAAAGTCAAATTTTACGCTAACTAAAACCTTTCTCCCTGCCTTCAATCACAGCCACAGCCAGCGCCTCAGTAGTCTGCTCAGTTTAGTACGCTGCGAATCTGGAGCCTTTAATATTGTAGATTACTTCAAAGCAAAAATTTATCAACGAAAGACTTACACCTGTAATAAATCACTATCCTAGACTCTAACGTCTAATTCCAGGCCATATACCTCTCGCAATCCTGCCATTAGGCATGATTGTCCCCTCAAGATTAGCACCTCTTAAATCAGCATACCTGAGATTAGCTCCTCTTAAGTCAGCATATCTGAGGTTAGCGCCTTTAAGGTTTGCACCCATTAGATTAGCTTTCATCAAATTAGCGCCTTCCAAATTAGCATTCTCAAGGTTAGCAGTCTGGAGGTTTGCGGCTTGCAAAGTAGCACCTTGGAGATTAGCAGAATCTAGGTTAGCATCCTTGAGATAGGCAGAATATAGGAAAGCAGACTCCAAGTTAGCAGAATCTAAATTAGCACCCTCAAGGTTAACGCTATCGAGAAAAGCAAATCCCAGGTAAACATAGCGCAGGTTAGCATGCTGCAAATTGGCTCCCTCTAAGTATGCGCCTTCTAATTTAGCCTCTTCCAATTGTGCTCCCTCAAGATTAGCACCTCGAAGTTGAGCTTCCTCCAAGTTGGCAAGAAATAAGTCAGCACCTTGAAGATTAGCACCATTGAGTTTCGCTCTTACCAAGTTAGCATTGCGCGGGTAGGCACCTTGAAGATTAGCACCCTGCAAGGAGGCATCTTCAAGGTTACTCATTTGAAGATTAGCACCCTGCAGGGAGGCACCTTGAAGATTAGCTGCTCGAAGATTGGCAAAATGCAAGTTAGTACCTTCTAGACTTGCTCCTTGCAAATAGGCTCTCCTTAAATCGCAGTTTGAACATTCTCCAGTTTGTAACAATCTACTGACAGGATTAAGTGAAGTGACCGGAGCAGTTATTGGCATAGTCTGGGGTGGATTGATAACCACTATATTTCTCAGAGTACTGATAAATCCAGCGGCAATACCGATAGTAGCTAATGTGAGCAGAGGTGGAAAAACTCTAGGGGAAAAACCTCTAATGAGACTAGAGAAGCTCAAAGAATTGACTACAGGAACTGACTTGAGTGCTTTTAATGCTACTGCTGCAGTAGCATAGCGATCTTTAACCTTGGGAGCGACCATGTTTGAGAGCCATTTAATGAACTGAGGACTGACTTTAGACTCCAGAGGTTTTAGCTGGAAACTATAACTCTCATCTAGCAGTTGGCAGATATCCTGCGCTGGTGTTCCCGTCAGCAAGCAGATCAGCGTGGCTCCTAAACTATACAGGTCTGATGCTTTGTTCAAGGGATGTTTTAAAAGTTGTTCTGGCGGCATAAATCCCAATGTCCCCTCAACCGAACTGGGAGTTGCTATATCCGGCTCGACTTGGCTAGCACGACCAAAACCTGCTAAATATACTTGTATGTGCTTGCCACGCTCGACTAAAATGTTTTCTGGCTTAATATCCCCATGAATAATAGGCGGATTGTGCTGTTGTAGATACACTAAAATCTCTAGAACGCCTAGAGCAATTTGTTTAATTTCGGTGGGGGTAAAATTTTGCTCGACAGCTAGAGAAGGTGCTGATTTGTATTCGGTGACTAAGCAAAAACCAGTTGGGGTTTCAAAGTCATCTAGATAGAGGGGAATATTAGGATGACTGAGATTCCTCAAAACTTCAATTTCTTGCTGATGTGCTTCATATTCTGCCCAACTAGCTCCTGATTGAGCAAATTTAAATTGTTTAATAACTACAGGTAGCTTAGTTTGGGTCTCTGTAGCTAGGTAAGTTACGCTACCGCCAAAGGGATTTTTTCCTAATTGCCGTTTAATCTGATAGCCTTGCTGGTGACAATTTATATTTTTTCTCATATGCCTGCCGTCGGAAAAGTGTAAGGAGCTGTAGCTACTCTCATGGCAAGGGTAGCACTAACTACTAGGATAAATACTACTAGCAGAAAAAACATTGATAATTAATCAGCTAGTATCATGCAAATAGTTGTCACAAATTTTAATCGACTTTTTAATTGGGTTTTTTGCTGGTTATATATATGATTCTTCTGAAAAGATTTTGCTGCTAAACAGAGATATTTACCTCTAACCTCTGACCTCTGACCTCTGACCCCTGAACCCTCTCTCAACTGTTGGCATTGACCTGTTATTTGCTATACTCTTCAGGATAAGAGTATCTTCGCCAGCCCGGAGTTTAGACTGCTTTGATTTTGCCTTCTATTGCTCATCAAGCAAAAGTTCTGCTGCTCATCCAACAGCTCCAGATGTTTCTGCTAGAGTGACATAAATTATAAAAACTTTACAAAACTACTAGGGAACTTTAGTTGTTTACGAGAGCTTATGAGGCTGTTTCGAGAAAATTTTTAGTTATTTTTAATAGTTGCTATGTCTACTGTACACGGTAGTTGGATTTTGCAGGAAAACAGCTATTTCTTCATTTGGGGAGAAACTTGGCGCATTCAGGAAAATACAGAATCTTCTGCTGTTCCCCTGCATCCTTTCAACTGTACTCAAAAGGAATTAATCTCCTTGTTGTCTAATCGCAACATTTCTTTAGATAAATTCCTAGATGTAGCTAACTTGAATGAGAAATGGCAGACAGAAGCGATCGCGCTACCTAGTCAACGAAAAGCTAAGGGTAAAATTATGCCAGTATTATCTGGCACAATGCTAGTTGAGACAATAGATACAAGCTCGCTTTCTCTACATACTTGGCAAGTTAAGGGTTTTCGACTCCAACCCCAAGAAGCGGCAAAATTTTTACAAGCATTACCTCTTGGTTCTTGGCAAACTAGAGATACTTATCTAGGAGAAGATTTGCGCTTTTGGACCCATGTATATCGCTGGACTATTGACATATTGGCCAGGGGGAAGTTTTTACCAGGAATATTGCAGCGTCATGAGACAGTAAAAAGTTGTTGGCGACCCTTATTAGATAGTACGGTAGATCAAGCACGTTTAGCTAAGTTTATTCAGTTAATGCCTGCTGCTTGTCGCGTTTATCAGAGCGAGTCAAATGAGGAAATTCAATTAGTAGAGTCTCAGGAATTATTGTTAGGATTTCTCAGTAGTATTATTGACGCTCAGTTACGCAGCTGGATAGATGAAAATCTGATTGGCAGCAAAACAGTTTCCGTTCAATCTTGGCTGCGATCGCTTACCGAACAAGCTGCTATTTTTCAGGGAGAAGCTAAGAATATTAAACGCCTAGAAACAGCACTTTATAACTGGACATTACCGATTAAAGACTATTTAGTTAATCCCGGCGATCGCCAGTTAAAACAAAACCTGTTTCGCACCTGTTTTGTTCTAGTTCCGCCTACTTCCAAACAAATCAAGTCAGGGGATGTTAGTTGGCAGTTAAAATATAATTTACAAGCATTAGATAACCTGGATTTTTTAGTTGATGCTGCTACTATTTGGCAGCATCCAGTAGAACAGTTAGTAGTACAAAATCGCACTATAGAGCAGCCACAAGAAACTCTACTGAAAGGATTAGGATTAGCCTCTCGCTTATACTCTCCTATAGAAGAAAGTCTGCAAGAAAGTCAACCTAGTAGATGCCAAATAACGCCAATACAAGTATATGAATTTATTAGGGCGATCGCTTGGCAATTGCAAGATAACGGACTGGGAGTAATTGTGCCTCCTGGTTTGGCATCAGGAGAAGGAGAAAAACGGCTAGGAATTAAAATTAAAGCCCAGGTATCCCAGAAAAAAGGTGAACGTTTGGGACTGCAAAGTTTACTTAATTACAAATTAGAATTAGCAATTGGCGAGCAAAGTATTTCCAAACAAGAATTTGAGCTATTGTTAGAGCAAAAGTCACCTTTAGTCAAAGTAAATGACGAGTGGATTGCCCTACAACCGACCGATGTCCGAGCTGCACAAGCAGTTTTAGAGCAATCTACTAAGCAAATGAATCTATCAGTTGAAGATGCTTTACGTTTGAGTACGGGGGATACTAAAACTCTTGCTAAATTGCCAGTAGTTAATTTTGAAGCCTCTGGTATCCTCGAAGAATTTATTAATAATTTAACTAATAATCAGTCGATTCAACCAATAGAAACCCCAAAAAATTTTCACGGAGAATTACGACCTTATCAAATTCGGGGAGTTAGTTGGCTAGCATTTTTAGAGCGTTGGGGTTTAGGCGCTTGTTTAGCTGACGACATGGGATTAGGGAAAACTCCCCAGCTAATTGCCTTTCTACTCAATTTAAAAGAGCAGAAAATGTTAGAAAAACCAACCCTAGTAGTTTGTCCTACTTCTGTATTAAATAATTGGGAAAGGGAAGTAAAGAAATTTGCTCCCACTATCTCTACACTGATTCATCACGGAGATAAGCGCAGTAAAGGGAAAACACTTGCCAAACAAGTTAAGCAGAAAAATTTAGTAATTACTAGTTATCCGCTAGTATATCGGGATGAAAAAAGTCTCTCAGAGATAGAATGGCAGGGATTAGTATTAGATGAAGCACAAAATATTAAAAACCCCCAAGCAAAACAGTCGCAAGCAGTACGGAAACTAAAGTCAGGATTTCGCATTGCTTTGACGGGAACTCCAGTAGAAAATAGATTGTCAGAGTTGTGGTCAATTTTGGATTTCCTCAATCCAGGATTTTTGGGAACGAAGCAATTTTTCCAAAGAAGATTTTCCATACCCATAGAAAGGTATGGCGATCGAGATTCATTACAAATTTTGCGATCTCTCGTGCAACCCTTCTTACTCCGACGAGTGAAGACTGACAAAGCAATTATTCAAGATTTGCCAGAAAAACAAGAAATGAATGTATTTTGTGGTCTGTCAGCGGAACAGGCGCAACTATATCAAAATTCGGTTAATGATTACTTAGAGAAAATAGAAGAAGCTGAAGGCATTCAACGTCACGGATTGATTCTTACCTTGTTGTTAAAACTCAAGCAATTGTGCAATCATCCAGGACAGTTTTTAAAAGAAAAAAGTATCAGTTCAAGCGCTCGTTCTGGTAAACTCTTGCGTCTGGAGGAGATGTTAGAGGAGTTGTTGGAAGAGGGCGATCGCGCTTTAATTTTCACTCAATTTTCTGAATGGGGTAAACTCCTCAAACCCTACCTAGAAGCTTAACTCGGCGACGAAGTGCTTTTTTTATACGGTGCAACTCGCCGCCAACAGCGACAGGAGATGATCGATCGCTTTCAAAATGACCCTAATGGTCCTCGCATCTTTATTCTCTCACTAAAAGCTGGCGGTACTGGTTTGAACCTTACTCGGGCCAATCACGTCTTTCACGTCGATCGTTGGTGGAATCCAGCAGTAGAAAATCAAGCAACCGATCGCGTTTTTCGTATTGGTCAAAAGCGTAACGTTCAGGTGCATAAATTTGTTTGTACCGGAACCTTAGAAGAGAGAATCAATGAAATTATTG
>JBFRWL010000035.1:0-8527 GCA_051439565.1 Prochloraceae cyanobacterium | reverse complement strand
TTCAACAATATAAAACTAATCGCAACAATCCTGGTTATGACGGAGATATTAGGCTCTTACCTGACTATGATGACACCCTCAAATCTTATACTCAGCTAACCAGTTTTCAGCAAGAACAAGACATTATTGAAAACTATTTAAAAAACTTTCAGGCACAAAAGGGAACATCAGATTCCACTGAGAATAATTCTGGAGTCCTAAACGAAACTATTCAAAAAGTCGAACTAACGTTTCAGGATAAAGTCCGACAAATTTTACAGCGTCAACATCGCATTAAGATATTTTCTGGCATCGCCCTTACTTCCAAGCCACACAATATTTTAGTATTTAGAGGGACTCAAACCCAGGCAGAATGGCTTCAGAATTTAAACGCCAAACAGGTTAAGTATGATGCACCTGATGGTAAAGATTATGGTGCGGTACACGAAGGATTTTTAGGATCAACTATAAAACTAAATCCCGATCCTGTTGCGATTGCCAAACAACTAGATCCCACAATTCCTTGTTACATTACGGGACATAGCTTAGGTGCTGCCGTTGCTACCCTAGTAGCAATGGAAATTGTGCGACAAGTTCCCCAACTTAAAGACCAAATCCAACTATATACCTTTGCCGGGCCAAGAGTTGGCTCACCAAAGTTTGTCCAAGCTCATAGCCAACTTATTCCCAATTCCTATCGCATTGTTAATTTGGCTGATTCTGTTCCCCTTGTGCCTCCTGTCAGTCTGGGGAATTCATATACTCATGTCGGTCAAAAATGGGCATTCTTGGCGCAGTTAGAAGATACTCTACTCAATCATGTGGTGGATACCTATCAAACGGCTCTTAAGCAAGGTGCAGAAATGAATCAGCCCGATCTACCTTTGCAGCAATTAAGTATTTGACATCCTCCCATCGCGCTCAGCGCTCATATTCGATACCTTCAGCTCTTCTAACACAACAACGCTGTGGTTTTTGGCAATGTTTGTGCTGAGTTTCTGAAGGAAATCAAACCGAGAATTTGCCATGCGGATATGGAGTTTTGTTATCTTGGATTTTAGGCAACTTCCAGTTGTTCGAAAATTTAGTTTTTTTAGCAAGCTGACAGTGTTAGAAAACGTGCAATTCCTCTATCTCCACCGATAATTGTTGGGGAAGGATGTACTGGCTCAGGTATGACGTATTCTACTTGGATGGAAGCCAACCAGCGATCGCCTTAAATTCAGTGATTATCAGAACTTTATATTACTGCCCCTCTCAGCTCGTTCATGGCATCTTTTCGTAATTCGGCGAATAATTTTTCAATTTTTACGTCGCTGCGCTCCAATTCAAAATTCAAAATTATTAATTCAAAATTGCATTTTGAATTTTGAATTCCCCAAAGGGGTCAAAAATATCCCGCTCGATAATATAATGGCTCATAGTATTCAAAAATTATTCTGCAAATAAAGCTATAGATTCCTGTATTGATAGTCCTGAGACACAATTGATCCGCGTTTTTGAAAGGTATCGTCGTTAATCGAGAGGATATTTTTGATTTTTCGCCTCGTTCGCGCCGCTCGAAATTTATGATTTAATTTAGTAAAGTATCTTCCCTTAGTTTTTGATTTTAAACACCACAGGATTGTGATAGGCTACTAGCTACGAAGCGATAGCGCTGAGGACTCCTAAGGATGAAAAAATTGCGGGTAGGGTTACTGTTTGGAGGGTGTTCGGGCGAACATGAAGTTGCGATTAATTCTGCACGAGCGATCGCTCAGGTTCTAAGTGTAGAGGAAAATGCCTCTAAATATCAATTGCTGCCAGTCTACATTCAAAAGGATGGCATCTGGCAAGCGGGAGAAATCGCTCAGCAAATCTTAGAATCTGGAGAACCATTACAGTTAGATACTGAAGAGGAAAAAGATCTAGACGAAGCTGAGGCTGTGCGAAATCCCAGTCAAAATTTACTCTCAATTGCTGGTTTTGCTGATAGCCTAGACTGGTCTGAGATCGACGTTTGGTTCCCTATCCTGCACGGTCCCAATGGAGAAGACGGAACTATTCAAGGTTTGCTGCAACTAATGCGGGTTCCCTTTGTCGGTTCGGGGGTTTTAGGTTCGGCACTGGGAATGGATAAAATTGCTATGAAAATGGTATTTGCTCAGGCTGGTTTACCCCAGGTGAAATATGAAGCTGTTAATCGTTTCCAGGTTTGGTCAGATCCTTGCGTTTTTCCCAAACTCTGCGATCGCGTCGAAGCAACCACTGGCTATCCTTGTTTCGTCAAACCAGCTAATTTAGGCTCTTCGGTAGGTATTTCTAAAGTTCGCACCCGCAACGAACTAGAAGCTGCACTAGATAAGGCTGCTACCTTCGATCGCCGCATAATTGTCGAAACAGGAGTGGTAGCGCGAGAGTTGGAGTGTGCAGTTTTAGGTAACGACTATCCTAAAGCTTCCGTCGTGGGAGAAATTACTCACGAGAGCGATTTCTATGACTATGAGACTAAATATAGCCAAGGCTTTGCTCAATTGCTCATTCCTGCTCCTATTCCCAGTAAAATTGCTTCTCAAATTCAAGAGATGTCTCTCAAAGCTTTTGCTGCGGTAGATGCTGCGGGACTGGCGCGAATAGACTTTTTTTATGTAGAAGCGACACAAGAAGTGTTCGTAAACGAAATTAATACTTTCCCTGGTTTTACTGCTACCAGTATGTATCCTCAACTTTGGGGAGCAACAGGGATATCTTTTTCTCAGTTAGTGGATAGATTGATTCAGTTAGCTTTAGAGCGCGATATAGCAGAGCCTCGGTAAAATTTTAATCAAGATTTCTTAGCTAAAATTACAACCAGGAGATTGGTAACACCCTGTTCCAATACTACTCGGTTAAGCTCAAAATTGATTCTGAATTCTAAATTCTAAATTTGCCTCACCATATGACTTTGAAGCCTAACCGAGCAGTATTTCTTTCTGTTCTGCTTTTCTCACACCATCATAGCTGGGGTCTCCAGCAGTAAGAAAGATGATATCCTAAAAGTTGTTAGTTGAAATCGATAAGAGGCGGCTATTCAATGCAAGTTAACGATCTTGGATTTGTGGCAACTATTCTCTTTGTCCTAGTTCCCGTTGTCTTTCTTCTGATTCTGTTCATTCAAACAGACAAAAGTGAAAGAGAAAGTTAGTAACTTTTGAGATAATTGCAATAAAAGCAAAAAGATTTGAACTCATCCCACGTCATTTATGCGTGGGATTTTGTATTAATTATTGATTGCTAATTCCTCTTTTGTTATTTTATGGGGAAATAATTAGGACTTGCTGAAAAAACTTTAAGCTACTCTAGATAAGGGTTTCAAGTATTTTGCCCTCTAATAAGTGCAAGCCTTTCGAGCTGCATCGCCTCAAAAAGCTTGTAATTTGTCACGAACCCCCTGATTGAATTTTGAAACCATTATAGATAGACCTTATATTTTTCAAGCTGTGTGGCGGCTGGATTCGCGATCGCTACTTCTTCAGCAAGCTTTGGCATTTTCAATCGAAGTGGATCTAGTTGATTCAATACATTTTAGATCTTGCAACTCGAATAAGTTGCACACTTACCAAAATATACCTTATCATTTTTCGAAGAATTTTTTCCTATCTTAATGCTACCGTGTACACACAACTAGAGAATAAAACAAAACACTCTATATTTGCCCTCTAGCCCCCCGATTTTGGGGAGAATTAGCAGATGCTTCGCTGTTTGACATAGGGGATTTAGGAGGATCAGGAAAACAGAATACAAGATTTTGAGGTCGATCGACAGATGTGTGTACACGGTAGCTCTTAATGGGGGAAATTAGTTGGATAGAAACCTTTAGTGGGGCAGAAAAACGGATGCGAATTATACAATCTGCGGTCGTTGTGCTTACGGCGACTCCTCTGGTAGCAATCTTCGGAGCCGATTCTTTGTTGGCAGAGGAACTCTTCGTGTACCCTGCCAATGGGCAAAGTGCGGAGCAGCAGAAGAAAGATGAGTTTGAGTGTTACGATTGGGCAAAGAATCAGACCGGTTTCGACCCAATGACACGTCCTCAAGCAAGTACATCGCCTCCAGTGACAGAAGCCTCCGAGGGCGGTGTCTTGCGCGGAGCAGCGCGAGGTGCGGCTGTGGGCGCAGCTACGGGTGCCATCGCCGGTGACGCAGGGAAAGGTGCAGCGATCGGGGCAACTACGGGCGGCTTTATTGGCGGTATCAGGAATAGGGAACAACAGCGCAGACAGCAGGCACAGCAAGCGGAAGCGGCACAGCAACAGGCAGCAAGTTACGAGAATCAACGCAACAGGTACGATCGCGCCTATGCTGTCTGTCTCGAAGGACGCGGATACACCCTCAAGTAGAGAAGCAAGAGGCAAATTTTTGCCTCACCATATGACTTTTAAACTTAACCGAGCAGTATTGACTCCTGACCTCTTTTTCACAAGGACTTCACATAACGCTATTGATTTTAAACACTTTTTACGTAAGAATAAAGGTATATTAAATGGTTGACTTTTTCTCCAAAGAAAACTAAGGAGGTTCTTTAGTTAAGAACCTCTTTTCTTTTTGTGTTTTAGCCTAGAAACCTAGTATCCGCCTATGGTATTTCTTCTTGACTTAAATATATCAATTAATTTATGGTTCTTATTTTTTATAAATAAAAGCAATTGGTTTTGGTATCTTGTAACTTTGTATACCTATAAACGCTGCTAATGAGTCAGATTTCTTCTTCAAGTCGCAAAAATCTGTTAAAACAAACTATTTCCTGGCTTTATAGTTTCTGGAAATTTTCCCGTCCCCATACAATTGTAGGCACGAGTCTCAGCGTTATCGCCTTGTATCTGATTGCACTAGCAACTACTGGTAGCAGCATAACCCTGGCAAATTTCGGTCAATTTTTAGGCGCTTGGATTGCCTGTTTGTGCGGTAATGTCTATATTGTCGGGCTAAATCAGCTCCAAGACGTGGCAATAGATAAGATTAATAAACCCCATTTACCCGTTGCGGCTGGGGAGTTTTCCCGCCAGACAGGATATTGGCTGGTAGCAATTACAGGTACACTAGCAATGTTGTTAGCGGCATGGTTGGGAATCTGGTTATTAGCAACAGTGGGGATAAGTTTAGCAATTGGTACTGCTTACTCTTTAGAACCGATTAGGTTGAAGCGATTTCCCTTCTGGGCGGCCCTGTGTATCTTTACAGTACGAGGTGTAGTTGTCAATCTGGGAATATTTTTGCACTTCGCCCAAAAGTTTCAGGGAAGGGAATTTTTAGCTCCTTCTGTGTGGATGCTAACAGCTTTTATTTTAGTGTTTACAGTAGCAATCGCTATCTTTAAAGATGTCCCAGACATGGAAGGGGACAAGCGCTACAATATCTCCACTTTCACCATTCTCTTAGGTAAGCTAGCAGTATTCAATCTAGCTCGCTGGGTCATTACTTTCTGTTATCTGGCGATGATCGTAGCTGGAATTTGCTCCCTGGCTGGAGTTAACTCTGTGTTTTTAATTACTACTCATATAGGCTTGTTAGGATTACTCTGGTGGCGCTCTGGCAGAGTAGACTTAGAACAAAAGCAAGCGATCGCCCAATTTTATCAATTCATCTGGAAGCTATTTTTCTTAGAATACCTGCTCTTTCCTGCTGCCTGTATTCTAGTATGAGTGGCTCATGATGATAAAATGAACTGTAGCTCTAAATAGAATTTCCGTACTTCTAAAGTATTTTGAACTAGGGCTGCTTCCCGCCAAAAAGTTAGATCGTTCTTATCAATTGATATCAGATAGACCCAGTCAATCTCTAGCTGCTTACCGATATTGTCGAGTTTGTCTTGATAAGAACGTAATTCAGCTTTAATCTCTGATGGAGTATAAATCCCACAGATTAAATACGAATCGGATGGATTGTAAGCTTGAGTATGACTCTCTAATAGTAAATAGCAGCGTTCTATTAATTGTTTGAGTCGACCGCTACAAGTATTTTTAAAACTCTCTATCAAAATTGAATTCATCTTAAAAAAGGTAAACAGAAGCTAAACTAAGTAATCTTGGCAATTTTCTTCTAGATTTCAACTTCTTGAAGAAGTCGCAAGGAACAGAGAATGGTTTCTTATGTATTCTGTTCCCTATTGCCTGTTGTCTTGCTCTTACAGAAGGCATAAAGTCGCTATACTGATATGTATGTGAGAAAAACTGATTGCTAGAAGCAGCCTAAAACTCACAGGCGAAAGTGACAGCCAAGATAGTCTGCTTAGAGATCTTTGGCTGCTTACTCTGGTTTTTATTTAAGTCGTCTTAAAGTTATAATAACCTACATTAACCTTATCTTAATGTTTTTTCTGCGGTTTTAATAATACCATTTGGCTAAATCTTAATCTTTTATTTACAAACAGTTTCTCATATCCTTTCTGAAAACTAGCAAATCTCACGATCGCTAATTAACTATGCTAGAAGGCTCAATTTTACAAAAGCTAACAGCAACTCATCGAGATAGTAACCAACCCCTAAACTTGGGCGTATATTACAAAAACACTCTTGTAGCCCTTTGCCATGCCTTAGAAGACTTTATCTTAGATTCCGATAGTCCCCCTCTGATGATTACAGCCTTCCAGCGAGGTAAGTGGTATTTAGAAGAGGCAGAACGTTATGGAGAAATTGCCGCTAAAGCATCGCAAATAGCGATTATGGCCACGTCAGAGGCAGGTTTTGAGTCCCACCCTACCAGCCAAAAGTCAAACGTGACCTTGGTGAGTCTAGAAGCTGAGGATCCGGTGGCGGAGGAATGGCACTTAATGATTTTATCGCCGACCTACACAGCGATGGTCTTATGTCAAGAGTTATCTGCAAGCGATTACGGCAGTGAGGGCAAACCCCGCGAAGACCTCAAACGAAAATTTTACGGCTTCTGGACCTTTGAGCCGGAATTGGTTAGGGAAACCGTCGAGCTAGCGATCGCCCACATAGCTTCCTACAATCAACAATTAGCAAAGACCTTAACCGATAGAGTAGAGACAATCACTGCTGAGTTTGGCAGTAGAGAGCAAGATGATTTAGGGACAGTAGTGTCGAAAGTAGTCCAATATCTCCAAACCAGTCAAGAGAATTTATCCCATCCCCAACAAACTCCTATCGTCTCCTTCTCCCAGGAATTAGACGATAATCTGGTTGCCAATAAACTGCAGGCATTCCTGCGGATGACGCAACTGATCGAGCAAGCAGATACTGCCAACCCCAGAGCTTCAGTAGAGGTAGCAGCTTTAGCAGAAGCAATGGGACAATTACTAGACTTACCCGCCTGGCAAATTAAGCGCTTGCGTCTAGCAGCACTACTACACCGCCTCGCTCCACAAATTGCCCTTCCGATCGAGGATGTCAAATCTCCTACTCAGAAACAAGCATTACAGGAATCAAAATCCTTACCCAGGTCCTCGGTTTTGCGAATTATGCCCCAGTTACAGGCGATCGCGCACATCGTCACTCACCAAACAGAATCCTGGGACGGATCAGGAGGACCAGAAGGCTTAACCTATGATAGTATTCCCCTAGAATCGAGAATTCTGAAGCTGATAATAGACTTTCAGCGGCACTTAACAACATGTCAACAACAAGAGCTGAAAAATCCTCTTAATCAGGCACTCAGCGAATGTCAAACTCAAGCTGGGAAAACTTTTGATCCTAAACTAATCGAAGCCTTATCATTGCTAGTTATGGGAATGCAGCAGGGCATGAGTCTGCCTGTCAGTTTGCCTAAAATTGCAGCAGGAATGTGGTTATTGGAATCCGATAACGATCGATTAGAACAGATATCTGGTAGCAACAACAAGCAAGACTAATGGAGATAGAGTCAATTCGTACTGGTAAAGAAAAACAACTAGCTGGAGTAGACCTAGAAGATGAAGACCTCTCTGGCACTCAGTTAGAGAAAATTAATCTAGCTGGAGCAAACTTAGTAGGAACCAATTTTTCTAGCTCTAACTTAAAAGGGGCGAGGCTAGACGGTGCTAATTTACTTGGCGCTCAGTTAAATGCTGCTGATTTGCGAGCCAATCTTTTAGGCGCTAACCTGATGCAAGCCGATCTCAGCAGTGCTGACTTGCGGGGGAGTAATTTGCGAGGCGCTAATTTAATGGGAGCAAAATTAGTGCGAGCATCTTTAGCAGGAGCCTTTTTAAGTGGCGCAAATCTAACGGGAGTTAACTTGCAAGGAGTAGATTTGCGGGGTGCAGATCTGCGAGGGGTTAATCTCAACAGTGCTAACTTCAAAGGTGCCAACCTCTCTCAAGCAGACTTACAAGGAGCGATTCTGACCCAAGCCAATTTAGAAGAGGCAGATTTACGCGGAGCAAATTTAGCGGGAGCGAGTTTAGCAGGAGCGAATCTCCTCTGTGCTGAGTTAGAAGGGGCTAATTTAGATGGAATCGATCTAGAGCGAGCCTGTTTATTAGGAGCTTCTGGATTGGAAAATGTTTCGGGAGCCAAACTTAGTTAGGGCCGGCTGAATAAATTAAGTCTAAAACCTTGATAAATCAATGGTTTAGCTCTAAAGTTAAGTC
>JBFRWL010000034.1:0-3546 GCA_051439565.1 Prochloraceae cyanobacterium | reverse complement strand
CTTTGGAGCTGTTCTGGTTGTTAATTTTAAGCAAAGTTACCGCATTTTCTCTAGCTTTTTTTTTCAAGAAAAGGACGAGCTAAGAAATAAGAAGTGATCGCTTCGGCGTTAATCGCTTCTCCATCATATATAGCCTGTTCTAATTCCTCTGGACTTATTTGAATTACTTGAATATCTTCGTCTTCATCCTGTGCTGGTGGGTCTTCTAACTTTTCTAAGTCTCTGGCGATAAAGACATTAATATACTCGTCAGAGTAGCTGGGAGCCAAAGCAAATTTACCTATATGCTGCCATTTATAAGCTTGATAACCAGTTTCTTCGGCAATTTCTCTCTGAATTGTTTCTAGAGGCTGTTCTCCTTCTTCGATCGTCCCTGAGGGGAACTCTAACAATCTCTGTGCTACCACATAGCGATATTGGCGTAATAAAATCAGGTTTCCTTCTTCGGTGATGGGTATAGCCAAAGCACTACCTGGATAATGAATGTATTCACCCACAATTTCAACGCCTTTGGGTAGAAGCAATTCATTTACTTCAAAGTCAAATTTCTGACCTCGATAACGAAGTCGCTGTTGAAGTATTTGAGGATATTCTTTTGGAGATCCCATAAAATTATTTAATTTAGCGCTTTAACCAAGCTTGAGTGCGTTTTTCTAACCTTTGGGTCATAAACCAATAGAGAATGCGGACTCCAATACTGGTACAGACGAGTAGGGTTGACATTGCGGCTGCGGGTGCTATGTCTCCGGCATCGTCCATATTTACAATTGCTACCGCTGCTAAGGGTAAATCGGCAGGGTAGAGAAAAATAATAGCAGAAACTGTCACCATTGCATTGACAAAGTAATAAATACCAATGCCGAAAATAGTTGGCAGACACAGAGGAACCGTGACTCGCCAGAATGTCTTATAAAAAGGAACTGACATAGAAGCTGATACGGCTTCAAATTCTGGATCGAGTTGTTTGAGGGCAGTATTTGCCGTCAGGAAACAGACAGTATAAAAGTGAGTAATGTTACAGATGACTAAAATTGCCATCGTGCCGTAAAGTCCGTGAAAAGGATTAGGCAAACTAATTCCGGCAAAATTCCAAGTCAGGGGATTGAAAAAGAAGACGTAAGCTAGTCCCAATACTAGACCTGGTAAAGCTAAAGGCAAGGTAGATAAGAAATAGTTGAGCGATCGCAACCAAGTCAGTTCTTTGCCTTTTTCTCCTAAATAGGCACCGACGAAGACGATAATGGTTCCAAAGATAGCAGTGTAAAAAGACATCGCGATACTGTTCCAGTAGGCGGCATAACCTCCTCCCCCTACCTTGCTAAAGTCGTAATGTCGAAGAGTGAGACTGAAATTATAAGGCCAAACTTTAATCACAGAAGCGACGATAATCGTAGCAAAGATAAGAATCCCAGCTAAGACAACCAGACTGCAAAAAGCAAACATCAACCAATCCAAAATTGCATTGGGTTTGGGCTGTAAAGGAACCGCTTTAGCACTCACTAGGGCAGTTTGCTGTCTTTGGATAATGCGATCGGCGACAAAGGCAATAACAGTGGGAATGAGCAGGAAAACACTAATTGTCGCCCCCATAGAAAAGTTTTGTTGACCGATTACTTGTTTGTAAATGTCTGTCGCCAAAACGTTAAAATCGCCGCCAACTACTTTGGGAACTCCGAAATCGGTAAATGCTAGGGTAAAGCAAACAAAAATAGCGCTCATTAACCCGTATTTAACGCTGGGAAGGGTAACAGTGAGAAAGGTCCGCCAAGGGGGCGTTCTCAGTGCCTGGGCAGCTTCATATAAGCGAGCATCGGTTAAGCTCAGAGCAGTTGTGAGAATCACCAATGCTTGAGGAAAAACATAGAGAACCTCGCCAATAATGATGCCGTTGGCACCGTAAAGTTCGATATCCCAACCAGGAAACAAGTCAAAAAAACCGGTGGTAACTACTCCCTTATTGCCAAATAAGTAGATGAGGGCGATCGCGTGGGCTAGTGGGGGAATGTAAAGGGGCAACATACCTAGGGTTTGCAAAACCTGTTTCCCTACCATTGCCGTTCTGGTCAAAGCATAGGCAAAGATAAAAGCAAGAACAATGGCGATCGCACTACTGGTAATGGCAATATAGAAGCTGTTGAAAAAAGAAACCTCTAGAGCTGGAGTGGTGAAGAAGCGAATATAGTTGCCAAGTCCTACCCAATTATCGTCCCGATCTAGGAAACTGCGACCAATCATCGGGAATAGGGGAAATACCACTACGACAAGTAGCCAGAGAGTCGCCACAATTAGAATAATTCTTTTGAGCCAATCTTCACCTGTGGCAATTTGTTTAACTTGTTGCGGCCCAAAGCGTTGAAAAATATGGGGACGAGTTGTTGAGGATCTCATTTATTGTTATGCAGATACTTATAAGCGCTAATTACTGAGGAAAAACTTGGATTAACTCAGGAGGCAATTGAATCTTTATCTGCGTGTTGATACTTAAGTCCAGATCGCGGGCTTCGTAGGCAGATATGTCCAGCAAGAGTACTTCTCGGGCATTACCGTCCGGACGTAGGGAAAGGCGATAAACTGACCCCAAATATTCAATATCTTCAATTTCAGCCGTCAAAATATTAGATAAGCTTGACGACTCTTCCTCCTGCACAGCAATTAGATTTAAGTCTTCTGGACGAATCGCGATTTTAACAGCAGTTTCTGGAGAGGAATAATTCTTAGGTGTATTGAGGGTGATATTACCGCAGCACACTTGTTCGGCGGAGGTTACTATTCCTTGTAAAAAGTTCATCACGCCAATGAAGTTAGCAACGAAGGGAGTATTGGGGTGCTGGTAAACGGAGTTAGGGGTTCCCACTTGGGCAATGTAGCCTCGATCCATAACTACTATGCGATCGGCCATTGCCAAAGCTTCCGTTTGATCGTGAGTGACCATAATGGTGGTAATCCCCAATCTTTTTTGCAGTTGGGTAATTTCGCTGCGCAGTTTCACTCTCACTTGCGCGTCTAAAGCCGATAGAGGTTCGTCGAGAAGCAGCAAACCTGGAGAAAGCGCCAATGCTCTTGCCAAGGCGACCCGCTGTTGCTGTCCCCCAGACATCTGGGCAGGATATTTATTGCCCAACTCTTGTAGTCCCACTAATTCGAGCAATTCTGCAACTCTGGCTTTCAGCTTTGCTTTCGATACTTTGGCGTTCTGGAGTCCGTAGGCGATGTTTTGAGTAGCAGTTAAATTAGGAAATAGGGCATAGGATTGAAAGACGATGCCAAAATCCTGTTTTGATGCAGACAGACGAGAAACATCTTTACCGTCTTGAATTACTCGACCGCTGGATTGTTGTTCGAGTCCAGCAATAACTCTGAGTAGGGTAGTTTTACCGCAACCACTTGGTCCCAACAGACAGACAGACAAATTCACCAGGTTGACATCCTCCCCGCCTATTCTGATAGACGGGGATTCCCAATTCTAACTAGCCTGAGCTAGCTATTTGAGCAGGTTCGTGCTTCACAGAGCGCTCTAACGAGTTCTCTCCACAGGCTAAAACGGCA
>JBFRWL010000033.1:0-2815 GCA_051439565.1 Prochloraceae cyanobacterium | reverse complement strand
GACGAAGTTGATACCAAAGCTTATGCCAAAATAGTTGCTCTGACTTGGGAACAAGATACACTGCCTAATTTGGCTATTCTTACTCGTAAAGCCGAATCATTACAAGACGAACTTAAAATCTTACCCGGAACCGAAAAAGTAGAAATATACGGGGAACCGGAGGAAGAAATTACCGTAGAGATCGATCCGGCTCGATTAGTTGCGCTTAATCTTACTGTCGGGCAGCTTTCTCGTCAAATCCAACAAAGTGATGCTAAAGTCTCCGCTGGTGAATTTCGTAGTGCCAACAATAACCTAGCTTTAGAAGTAGAATCGGACTTAAATTCTCTCGATCGGATTAAAAATATTCCTATTAGCTTTGGTAACGACGGACAATTTACCAAATTAGGAGAGCTTGCCAAAATTAAAAAAGGAATCAAAGAACCCGCCGATGAATTAGCAATAGTAGATGGTCATCGTGCGGTTGCTTTAGCTGTTTTTGTCGAATCAGATTATCGACTCGATTTATGGGCTGATAATGCCAATAAAAGCTTACAAAAATTTCAAAAACAATTGCCAAAAGGTCTACAGTTATTAACTATTTTCGATCAAAGTAAATACGTTACTAACAGACTTAACGCACTAATCATCAACCTTTTATTGGGGGGATCGGCAGTTTTTGCCGTCACCTTATTGATGATGGGCTGGCGCTCGGCTTTAATAGTCGGAACCGCTTTACCTTTATCTCTATTTATGGTTTTGGGTTGGATGAATGTGTTCGACATTCCTTTGCATCAAATGTCGATAACTGGTTTAATCGTAGCTTTAGGATTGTTAATTGACACTGCTATTGTCGTAGTCGATGAGGTCAATAACTATCTGCAAAAGGGTATGAACCCAGAAGCCGCGATCGCCAAAACTGTAAAGTATTTATTCGTTCCGTTATTAGCATCGACATTAACTACTGTCCTGGCTTTTATGCCCATTGCTATTTTACCGGGGAGTGCGGGAGAGTTTGTTGGCACGATCGCCATCGGAGTTATTTTAGCTGTTTGCTCGTCTTTCTTTTTGTCTTTAACAGTTATTCCCGCTCTAGCCGCTATATTTAGAAGCAAGAAAAAGCGGCAAGTATATTCTTGGTGGGAAACTGGATTTTCTCACCCGAAATTGACATCTATTTACAATTCAAGCCTTAAGCGGTTGTTTGCCCAACCAGTGATAGGAATATTATTGGCTCTGATTTTGCCCCTAACTGGTTTCATCCAAGCTGCTACCTTGCCCAGTCAATTCTTTCCTGCTGGCGATCGAGATCAACTACAAATTGAGCTAGAATTGCCTTCTTCTGCTTCTTTAGAACAAACTTTAGCGATCGCCACCCGGGCCCGTAATTTAATTATGGAGCGCCAAGAAGTAGTTAATGTCCACTGGTTTGTTGGTAGTAATGCACCGCGATTTTACTACAATCTGATGGGAGGAAAACAAGGAGAATCAAATTATGCTCAAGCAATGGTGCAATTAAATTCTATCGCCGGAGATAGTTTGGTTAACTCTGTGCAAACCCAAATGGATGCGGCTCTCCCTATTGCCAGAGTATTAGTGCGAAAATTGGAACAAGGACCTCCTTTTGATGCTCCTGTAGAGATGCGTATCTATGGAGAAGACCTTGATCGCTTGCGGATTTTGGGAGAGGAAACTAGAAGTTTTTTAGCTCAAATTCCGGAAGTAACCCATACTCGCGATAGTTCTAGCGAGGTTTCAGCTCAGTTAAAATTGCGTTTAGATGAGGAGAAGGCTAATTTAGCGGGATTAGATAACCTGAGTATTTCCCAGCAGTTACAAGCATATCTAGAAGGTACGACGGGAGGATCTATACTCGAGTCTACCGAAGAATTACCGGTCAGAGTTAGAATAGGTAATTCTGAGCGGGGAGATTCCAGTAAAATTAGTTCTTTAGATTTACTGGCTACTTCTACTGCTCAAAACAGTATTGATAATCGCTCCTTCAGAAATATACCTCTATCTGCTTTAGGAGAAATAGATCTAGCCCCAGAAAATGCTGTTATTACTAGACGCAACGGCAAACGCTACAATCTAGTTCAAGCTTTTATCGAACCGGGAGCTTTACCATCAGAGGTATTAGCGCAATTTCAAGCTAGCTTAAAACAAGCCAATTTTGAGCTTCCTTCTGGCTACTATACAGAATTTGGGGGGGAAGCAGAACAGAGCAATACCGCTCAAGGAGCCTTAGCCGCCAATCTCGGCGTACTTCTAGTTTTAATGGTGAGCGTACTAGTTGTTTCTTTAAATTCCTTTAAACTAGCTAGTATTATCGGTCTAGTTGGTATTTTTTCAATTGGTTTGGGATTGTTTTCTTTATGGTTATTTGGCTATCCTTTAGGCTTTATGGCCATTATCGGCACGATCGGCTTAGTAGGTGTTGCTATTAACGACTCTGTGGTGATTTTAGCTGCTTTATTAGAACATCCTCTTGCTAAACAAGGCAATCGTCGAGCAGTCAGACAAGTTGTATTACACTCTACTCGTCACGTAATTACTACCACTTTAACTACTGCGATCGGATTTGTTCCTTTGTTATTGCAGGGTGGCGGATTCTGGCCTCCTTTGGCGATCGCCATTGCTGGTGGTATTTGTGGCGCTACTCTTTTAGCATTATATTTCGTTCCTTGTGCTTACTTATTAACTGTCAAGCGTCCTTCCATTTCTCCTCGGGTTTCTCCTTTCCCAAAGATTAAACAAGTTCCGGTTTTACCGAGTCTATCTGGTAAAACTGTTAGGAACTCGAAGCTATAAACCTTATCCAGCAAGGGTGTTGTTC
>JBFRWL010000032.1:0-3644 GCA_051439565.1 Prochloraceae cyanobacterium | reverse complement strand
ATACAAGCCATAGGAGTAAGATGGATAAGTAATTATTCTCAGACTCAGCCGAATTGACAAATTTTCTGAAACTACCATTGGAACAACTATAGCGGTGTTCCGGTTTATTAAGTACACTTGGTATTTCTTATTGAAGGAATTGAGATTTAAAACTGTACTTAACCAGTTTGCACACCGCTATATGTCCTGACGATGAACTATTGAATACTCATTACTGCGCTTTGCGAAAGTCTCAATCGCTTGTGGCAATGGTGTGGGCGGCCTGGTTGTTTGGGCTAGCAATCGCTAATCGATTACTCTCACAAGAACTACGTCATGGAGAATCGGAGCAAGTGATAGCTCAACTAGCTTCTGCTATAGAATTTCGCCGGCGAAGCTTAGTGGGTCGAAGACTAGCGGATCCCTTCGAGATCTCATTGAACGAGAAACTCGTTGGCGCACCGCGAAGCGGATCCCTGCGGGATCGTCCTAACCTTCCAAGTCGTCTTGTTGACCCCTTTGGGGCATTCAAGATTTCCCCAGATAGTCTTATTTTTGAAGAACAACAAGAGCTGGGTAAGTGTTGACTTTTTGGAGAATACGGATGGGATTTAGCATAGAGTTAAGAGTATGGAGTCTCAAATGCGATGTCTTGTGTCACTTTTGCCGAATTTGTGAAGATGCTCCCAGTGGAAGAGCCATTAACTGAGGAAGTTCTTAATAATTTAGAAAATCTAGAACCTTTATCGCCTCAAGACGTTGAGATAGTAGCTCAGTTAACGACCGTAGAGATTGGCAAATTTATCGTTGCCAGTTTTCCCGACTATAGTCGAAAAGCTCTCGATATTGCTTCTAAGTTAAAGGCTAATTTTGAGCGTTATGGCTATGCACCCAATCAAAAAACAGCATCAAGTCCTCCCCAAGAAGTTGTGGTCAAACTGCAAAAAAATCCCGAACAAATGTCCTTTTCGGAATTATTTGCGGCTGCTGCTACTGCTCCAGATAGGGCGATCGAATTGCTTCCTTATCTTAAACAGACAAGAGAGTATAGAGCGGCAGCAACTAAGACCAAATATTTAGCCAAAGTCCGAGAGGGACATTTAGATGTAAGTGGAACAATTCAATACGTTCTCACTTTATCTAGCCCTTACTCCCGTGTAGCCCGTCCTCGTGAGGGCGAGAAATTTCAAACCTTGGAATCGGCACTGGGGGTTGGAGGGCAAGTAATTACACATCCTCTGACGGGAGAGCCGATACAAGGAGCTGACGAGGCGGGGTTAGACTACAGCCAACTTGATGCTGAGCTACGAAAGGCCGTAATTTGGGCGAGAGAAACAAACCATCCCCTGTTCCCCAAACAGGTGCGGCTAGCCGAAGATGGATATGCACTTTATGCCAAGCCGCTGCCGACACCGTGGGATTTAATCTTAAGGGATTATTGGACGGCGGTAGATCGCCAAGAAACTTCAGCTCTTGGAGTGAGTCTGGAATATGATGAAAGAGAATTAGGAGATGAAGTAGAGTTTCAACCCCAGTCGGTCAAAAATTACGAGTCAATCGTTCGTCACCATGCTCGTGACAAATATGTTGCGATTCATTCCTTTCAAACTATTGAAGGGATTTATAATCAATTGGAAGTAGTTGGTTCTGGCATTAATTTAAAGAGCGTGGTCGTACTTGAGCGAGCTAATCTAGTCGGCAGCAACATTTCTGGGACGATAGTGATTCCTAGTCAGAAAGTTTCAGTCCTGGAAATGGGCTTGAATATCAACGTAGCCCAAAAGATTTTATCTTGGTGGGAAATTGCTCAACACTATAACTTGAAATAGCTTGCTCCTGATTGTCTTGGAATCGAAGTACTTATAGTGGTGAAAATGGGTCTGCTGCTGCCCTCCGAAGGCGAGACGCTAGAGTTTTTCGACTCAAAAAAAAATAACTTTTCATAAAAATCATAAAGACCCTATAAAAAGCTAATAAGGGGAGAGAGAGATTTTGTTGTTACTAGTCTCTCTACATTCCCCTAAATTAATTGATCTAATATCTCTTCCTTATCTGTTCCCACATCTAGGCTGAGTGAGAATCATTTGTTTAATTTTTTAGCTTACAGGTGAGAGGGCAGCTTGCATAAATAGAAGTAGATACGGGAGAGGCGTTTCCATTCAACCAACTCAACCAACTAACTTGGTGTGGATGAATTCCCTTAAAAGTTAGTACTGCTGATGCTGCCAGGATAATTAAAATATTAGAGCCAATTATACTGCTAGCTACGAGTAAAACAGCATTAATTGGAAATACTGCTTCCAAAACAACTACTGCCAGAGTTCCGAGAGTTGCTAGGATAAAAACGATGGGAAAACCTACGACTAACCAGCAAACTCCCAGAGTAAAACTCCAAATTAAAAAACTTTTAGCAGCGGTCACAAAAGGAGATTTTTTCCAATTTCTTTGTTGTGTTAATTCCATGTTGATAGTAATTATTTTGACAGGATAAACAAGAAAAGTCTCTTATCGAGCTTGATTAATAAAACTGATTAATTTGATGGGATTATCCTAACTCAAGCAAAAAGATTGCACAAGGCAAATTTCCAGAAGTTAAAAGAAAAATTAACCTGAGGTTGCCGAAACAAAAGTAAAAACTAGTTATAGCAAGGAATTCAAAGAATGTAAATTAATGTAACAAATAGCGCAAAAAAGGGAACAAGATTCTCAAGTAGCCGAAAAATTGCCAATCTTGGCGTTCAGTCTCAAATGGGTTTTAACGATGTCTAGTTAAAAGTGAGCTGAAAAGACTAAGAAGTTACTCTATAATCCTATAGGGCGTAGATATACGGAAAAATTCTTTAATTTGTTTCAAATAGGGTCAATATTGAGAAAGTTTTCGTCTAATAATATAGTTATCCCGCTTGAGTAAATTTGAGCAATAGAAATTCAATTCGAGGCACACATGAGAACGTTTCTATTACTCGCACTTGTAATCGGCGTATCCGCCTGCAATAGCTCCCAGGTCGCATCCGACAGCATCGCTCCGGAACCAGCAGCCGAGCTAACCTCCAAGGTTGTCTTGACGTCCGAAGTCAAGTGGGAGCAGCTTAATACCGCCCGAGGTGACAAGAGCCCGAAGGCTGCCACTCTTTGGGGCGATCGTAACGGGTCTGAACCAACAGGATTTCTTCTTAAGCCAGTGGACGGCTTTAAGTCGCCACCTCATATTCACAATGTCGCCTACCGCGGAGTGGTTATTAGTGGCCTCATTCACAACGATGATCCTAGTGCCAAGGAGATGTGGATGCCGACGGGTTCTTTCTGGACGCAGCCAGCCGGAGAAGTGCACATTACCGCGGTCAAGGGTAGTAACACCCTGGCGTACATAGAGATTGAGAAAGGACCATATCTCGTACTTCCTACAGAGGAGGCGTTTGATAGTGGAGAAAGGCTAGTTAACGTGGACGAATCGAACATCGTTTGGCTGGACGCATCGAATAGCACCTGGATCGATCAGCCCGTAATGCAACCCTCTGTCAATGGACCAAAGTTAGCCTTTCTTTGGGGCAACCCGCAGGACGATCAGTTGAACGGGACCCTTGTCAAGCTACCGGCCGGCTATACTGGAAAGATAAATTGCCACGGCTCAACCTACCGCGCTGTAGTAATCCAGGGTCAACCAC
>JBFRWL010000031.1:0-6390 GCA_051439565.1 Prochloraceae cyanobacterium | reverse complement strand
GGAGAGCCCCCACCAATTTGCAAATAGTTTTGTTGCGATTTCTTGGCTCTTAAACTAGAAATTAACCATGCCAGTGGTTTTTGCAGCCCTTTGATCGGCAGCCGAATAATTTCCGGGTCAGAGAACAGATTGTACAAGAACGGGCGGACATCCTCTATAGTTTCTGGTCCACCTAGATTAAGCAATAAAATCCCAACACGACCCATAGTTTTAACAATTTTGTAATATTTCTAATTTTTTTACCAATTTTAACAATATATCTCGCTATGGATTTTAACTGGTTACTAAGATACACATAAATTAATCAGGAGGTGTTCACTTGGCTAGTATTTTAAGAACTTGGAGTTACCAGTACCAATGGCTGTATGATGGCATATCCCTTGTGGCCGCTTTAGGTGTTGGTGGCGAACAGAGATTACGTCACCTAGCTTTACAAGGATTAGATCTGAATAAAGATACAAAGGTATTAGATTTATGTTGCGGAGCAGGTCAAACAACTCGATTTTTGCTGCAATACTCCGAGGAGGTAACGGGTTTAGATGCCTCACCAGTTGCCCTCAAACGAGCTGAGCAAAATGCACCTGGTGCCAAGTATATTGAAGGTTTGGCACAAAAGATGCCTTTGCAATCGAATCAATTCGATTTGGTACATACTAGCGTAGCTCTACACGAAATGACTGCTAGCGAACTCGAACAAATTCTTCAAGAAGTCTATCGAGTTTTAAAGCCAGGGGGAGTATTTACCGCGATCGATTTTCACAAACCGACTAATTGGCTATTTTGGCCTCCTTTAGCCTTATTCATGTGGTTGTTTGAAACCGAGACTGCTTGGCAGCTATTGGAGACAGATTTAATCGCGAAATTAGCAGCAGTTAGGTTACAAGTGTATCAGCAGAACTTATATGCAGGTGGAAGCTTGCAAGTAGTTCAAGCAAGAAAATAAGATTGAAACCAAATCCCTCAAAATTAACTAAAATTTATGTCCAAGGCAGCAATCCTACAGCCTGATTTGATTCTTGGCGGTCCCATTGTCAGTCTTACTCCAGAAATCTTGGCTCGATATCAACTTCAGGGTTTAATTCTAGATGTTGATGAAACCCTCGTTCCCTTGAAGGAAAAAGATGTCTCTGAGGAATTAGTAGAGTGGGTAGATCGGATGAGACAAGTCGCCGCACTCTGGCTAGTCAGCAATAATCTCAGCGAAAATCGCATCGGTAGAATTGCTCAGTCCATAGATGTACCATATTTTGTCCGAGCAAGCAAGCCTTCGCGACGAAAATTAAGACAAGCTATTGAAGCGATGAATTTGCCTGTATCTCAGGTGGCAATGGTAGGCGATCGTCTGTTTACAGATGTTTTGGCAGGAAACCGACTGGGTATGTTTACCATTCTGGTCGAGCCCATGGTGGATCCGGCTCAAGTCGCCCGTTCCTATGCCTTACGTAATTTTGAGGTTTGGTTTTCTCAAGCTTTAGGCGTTTCTCTGGCTGCTGGACAACAAAAATTAACGAAATCTGATAAATCTTAAAATATTTAAATATAAAGAAAATATTACGAAACAAAAAGACATAAAAAATATCTGAGACTATATATATAGTTTGAAATGGGGTCAGCAAATATAAAGACCCTAAACATAATAAGCTTCAAAGGGCGTTAATCCTGCACCATAGCTGGATTAGCGCTCTTAAACTTTAACCGAGCTATCTCCCTCAAAAAAACTGATAATTACCCATCCAGATGACTGGTTATTCGACTAACTCCCCACACTTCCCCTACCTCTTGCCTTGCCTAAACAGTAATGTTTATTTTTGTCCAGGTACTTAATAATGCCTCAAACCCTAGTGGTCAAAATTGGCACCTCCAGTTTAACTAAAGCCGAAACTGGTCGGCTAGCGCTGTCAACCATTGCTGCTTTGGTGGAAGTTCTCACCAGCTTGCGCCTGTCCGGTTATCAAGTAATCTTGGTATCTTCCGGTGCAGTGGGTATTGGTTGCGCCAGACTAAACTTAATAGAACGCCCTCGCAAGATGGCAGTTAAACAAGCAGTAGCCGCAGTTGGTCAAGGTAGACTAATGCGAATATACGACGATTTCTTTACCAGCCTGCAACAACCAATTGCTCAAGTACTACTCACCCGCCGCGATTTGATCCAGCGCAGTTGCTATGTCAATGCCTACAATACTTTTGAGGCCCTCTTAGAGTTGGGCGTAATTCCCGTAGTTAATGAAAACGATACCGTTGCTGTCGATGAGTTGAAATTTGGCGACAATGATACCCTCTCAGCTTTAGTTGCTAGTTTAGTCAAATCAGATTGGTTATTTCTGCTAACCGACGTAGATCGACTTTATTCAGCAGATCCGCGAGTAGTACCGAATGCACAACCAATTAATTTGGTTAGTTCTAGCGATTTTTCTCAGTTACAAGTAGAAGCAGGATCTAGTTCTAAGTGGGGAACTGGAGGGATGGTAACAAAATTAACTGCGGCAGGCATTGCTACTAGTGCAGGAGTGAGAACAGTAATTACCCAAGGAAAACAGCCGGAAAACATTGAAAAAATCTTACGAGGAGAACAGATCGGGACACAGTTCGAACCTCAGCCCCGTGCCGATAATGCTCGCAAGCGCTGGATCGTTCACGCTTTAGTACCAACGGGCAAACTCTATCTCGATCGAGGGGCAGTAAGGGCAATTTGTCAAGGGGGTAAATCTTTGTTAGCGGCGGGCATTACTCAGGTTGAGGGAGAGTTTAGCGCCTCAGATGCCGTCCAGTTATGCGACGATCGAGGTAAGGAAATCGCCAGAGGAATTGTTAATTACAGCAACACAGAGATTGCCAAAATTCAAGGACACCACTCAGAAAAAATCCCCCTACTTTTAGGTTACGCTGGTGCTGAAACTGTGGTTCATCGAGATAATCTGGTAGTAAAAGAATAAAAAATGCAGAAGGTAACTAATTATTAGGATTTATCATCAAATTAATAAGATTAACAAGGAAAAGCAAAGATTGCGCTAATAAAGTCAATCCTAATGTTATTATCAATGTGCATAGCAAAGTTCGAAATTTAGATTATAGGACAATAATCATGGCGCAAGCACCTGTATCTCCGGTAGTCCTAGTCGTTCTCGATGGCTGGGGTTATCGTGAAGTAACTGATGCAAACGCTATTGCCGCAGCTTCAACACCGGTCATGGATAGTTTATGGGAAGCTTATCCCAGAACTCTGATTAGTGCTTCCGGCAAAGATGTAGGACTGCCTGCAGGTCAGATGGGTAACTCAGAAGTAGGGCATCTTAATCTAGGTGCTGGGCGAGTAGTACCGCAGGAATTAGTTCGCATTACAGATGCAGTAGAAGATCGATCTCTCCTGCGGAATCAGGCATTAGTGCAAGTGTGTCGGGAAGTACGTGCTAGGGGCGGTAAACTGCACTTAATTGGTTTGTGTTCTGAAGGCGGAGTTCATTCCCATTTACTCCATTTACTGGGATTGTTGGACTTAGCTAAAGCAGAAGTAATAAGTGATGTTTGTATCCACGCAATTACCGACGGTCGAGATACCAGTCCTAAAGCGGGAATTAAAGTTATTGAAAAAATTCAAGCTTATACTGAGGAAATCGGTGTTGGGCGCATAGTAACTATTACTGGTCGTTATTATGCCATGGATCGCGATCGCCGCTGGGATCGAACCCAACTAGCCTATGAGTTAATGACGACTGATGGCGCGGGAGATGGACGCAACCCAGTAGAAGCGATCGAGGCTTTCTATGCAGAAGATATTACCGATGAGTTTATCAACCCCACTCGGATCGCCACTGGAGCCGTAGAATCAGGTGATGGAGTAATTTTCTTTAATTTCCGTCCCGATCGAGCTAGACAGCTTTGCTATGCTTTTGTTAGTCCTGATTTTAATGGATTTGAACGAGAACTAATTAAGCCCCTTAGTTTTGCTACCTTTACTCAGTACGATCCCAACTTGCCAGTGTTGGTAGCTTTTGAACCGCAAAATCTGAATAATATTTTGGGCGAAGTCATTGCTAATCAAGGTTTAAGACAGTTTCGCACCGCAGAAACAGAAAAATATCCCCACGTCACCTATTTCTTTAATGGTGGTAAAGAAGAACCCTTTCCTGGAGAAGAACGGGAACTAATTCAAAGTCCAATGGTCGCTACCTACGACCAAAGCCCCGCCATGTCAGCAGAACCAGTTACAGATGTAGTTTGTGCTGCCCTTGAGAAGGGGATTTATTCTCTGGTGGTGATTAACTACGCCAATCCCGATATGGTAGGACATACAGGCAATATCGAAGCGGCAATTCAGGCAATTGAAACAGTCGATCACTGTCTGGGACGTTTGCTCAGAAGTGCTAATCAAATGGGGGGTACTGTCTTAATTACTGCCGATCACGGCAATGCTGAATATATGCGCGACCAACAGGGAAACCCCTGGACTGCTCACACTACCAATCCCGTACCGTTTATTGTAGTGGAAGGGGAAAAACGGAAAATTCCCGGACACGGCACCCAGGTAGCACTGCGGGAAGACGGACGTTTAGCAGACATTGCCCCGACGATTCTGGAAATATTACAATTGCCACAACCGCCAGAGATGACTGGTGTTTCTCTAATTAAACCAATAGAGTTTGAGGTAAAAGCTAATAGAACGCCAGTGCGTATTTCCCTTTAGGAGAAAGATCAGGGCTCAGGGGTAGCATTAAAAACGCCTATTCCATATTGCCTATTGCCTTACCTCAACATGATATATTGACTATAATTTGTCTAAAGGTATTCGCTTGCGATCGCAATTTAGAACTATAGAATGAAAGTCTATCAACTGATTCAAATTATTTGGGCAGCTTCTGCATTGCTGCTAACTATTTTAGTGTTGCTTCACAGTCCCAAGGGAGATGGTCTTGGGGGATTAGGTGGACAAGCTCAATTGTTCACTAGTACTAAGAGTGCAGAAAAGGCACTTAACCGAGTAACTTGGGTTCTGAGTATTACTTTTATTAGCTTGACGATCGTTTTAAGTGCGGGTTGGTTACCAAAGGGTTAAAGCTAGCATAGTCAAGCAATTACAGCGTTGCTGGCGTAATTATCGCATTCCCATTGTCTGGTTAGGGCTAGTTTTTACTACCAGCTTATTAGTTATTTTCACAAGGTTTGAGGGAGTAGGTGCAGAGGAATCTATCTATTCCTTACCTCCCTTGCAGGTTCATCCTTTACCCACTTTTTTGGCACAGTGGCAGGATAGTAAAAATGCTGGTAATTATTTTGCTCAAGTAAAAGCGACACCTTTAGGATATTTAGTCTGGTCTGAGTTTCCTCTTAAGGTATATATAGAGCCAGATACAGATACTAGTGAGGGTGAAGTTAATCGGAGACGTTTCCAACAATGGGAGAATGCTGTCTTACAAGCACTGGAAGAATGGAAGGTTTATTTACCTTTAGTCGAGGTGGAACAATCGGAATTAGCAGATATTGTCATCGAGCGATCGCAACCTCCCTTAAAGGCAAAAATTAACCGCGAAACGGGTTTATTCGATATTTCTCCAGTTAGGTCTGCTCAAACCCGCTATCAATTTTACCTGCGTCCCAATACGCCTCCTAAGTTATCTCATCGCATGATTGTTGAGATTGGTCCCGATCGCAGCCCAGAATCGATTATAGCGGCTGCTCTTCACGAAATTGGTCATGCTTTGGGGATTTGGGGACACAGTCCCCTAGAAAGCGACGTTATGTATTTGTCTGCTGTCCGTAACTCACCCCATATTTCTCCTAGAGATATTAATACTCTAAAAAAGATTTATCAGCAGCCAACTAGGCTAGGGTGGAGCTTACAGAGGTGAAGGGTCAAAACTAGCGAAGTTAGCAGCTATAGGTAAGAAACTTATACACTATAATTGCCTATTTAAAGGTTACGCATGAGTCGCAGTTTTACGCTGGCACCGATGTCCTCTCTGATCAGGGGACTCACCATCGCACTTTGGTTATTGCCTTTAATATTTGGAATAATTGCGCTATTTGAGCGCTCCGGGTTGGCACTCATTGTCTGCCTGTTACTGATCACTCTTTATGGAGCCGTCTGGTTATGGTGCCGACCGTCTCGCTTTGTGGTTGCCCGTAACTATCTCGAGATTGTCTTTCCTGGCTGGCGACGCAGAATTCCGCTGCAAGATATTTCTAGGATCCGCCTCACCAGTAAGGACGCTTTGAGACAGGAGTTGGGTTGGGCTATGCGTATCGGTGTAGGAGGTTTATGGGGCGGCTTCGGCTGGCTCTGGACTTCCCGTCGAGGTCTTTTAGAGTTCTATATTTCACAACTCGACGACTTTGTACTAATCGATCGCTTAACAGGAAAAAGCCTGCTTATTACGCCATCGAATCCCTGTCTCT
>JBFRWL010000030.1:0-7203 GCA_051439565.1 Prochloraceae cyanobacterium | reverse complement strand
CTGGATAAGTCTTATTGTCTCAAAGATAACTAAATAGTTTTGAAAATTGCTGAGAAGAGATTCAGTCTGTTTTGTTATGCAAAAATTTATTCGTTGACTAATTTTTATCCTGCATGGGCACAATTTTTGGGCTAATTGAGTCATATTATTACTCAGAAATGTCAAAAATTTATCTTATTTTTCTCAAAACATCAACTTTTAAGCTCCCAATTAGGTTCTGAAATAAATTTGTGAGAAATGCGGGTTCAGTAGCGCCACTGGACAATGGCGATCGAAACCAAAATAATTTAGATTAGTTACCCAGTAAGCTTACGTGGAGTTAGCTAATGAGCCTAGAATCCTCGATCGCTGATGCTGCCATTAAAGAAAATTTAGAAAAATTTCTATTAGTACTGTCAGTATCCTTAAGTGTTGCTACAGTTTCGCGGACTATTAGTTGGTTTCGCCAGATCCCCTACACTTTACTGCTGGTAATTGTGGGGTTGTGTCTAGCTTTTGTAGATATTCGACTGGTCAACCTCTCCCCAGAACTAATTCTAGAGATATTTCTCCCGCCACTTTTATTTGAAGCAGCATGGAATATTCGCTGGCGAGACTTAAAACAATATTGGTTGCCAGTGAGTTTATTTGCTGTTGTCGGTGTGGTTATCTCTGTAGTGGGCGTCGCTTTATCCCTGAGTCAATTCACCGCCTTGTCCCTGTCAACAGCTTTACTGGTAGGGGCAAGTCTTTCGGCAACAGATCCGGTCTCTGTGGTTGCTCTGTTTCGCGAATTGGGTGTGAGCAAGCGTTTAACTACTTTGATGGAGGGAGAGAGTTTATTCAACGATGGAGTAGCAGTTGTCGCCTTTCTCTTGTTAGTAGGAATACCTCTAGGGACCGAAGATTTTTCTCTGCCTACAACTATTGCTCGTTTCTTGGCTTTTGTCGGGATTGGGGTTACTGTTGGTTGTCTAATTGGTTTCGCTATCTCTTACCTGACTCAACGCTTTGACATTCCCTTAGTCGAACAGTCTCTAACTCTGGTTTCTGCTTACGGAACTTATTTAATTACAGAAGAGTTGGGAGGTTCGGGCGTAATTGCTGTGGTTACAGTCGGGATAATTTTGGGTAATTTTGGCTCTCGTATCGGCATGAACCCGCGCACTAGACTAATAGTCTCTGAGTTCTGGGAATTTTTGGCGTTTTTTGTCAATTCAATCGTTTTTTTGGTGATTGGCGACCAAATTAAATTTTCTAGTTTAGGCGATAGCGTGTACCTAATTTTAGTGGCGATCGCTGCTGTAGTTCTCACCAGAGTAATTGTTATTTTTGGCTTAGGCGCTGTGAGCAATTCATTTACTCAGACGGATATTAATTGGCGCGAACAAACTATACTTTGGTGGGGAGGTTTAAGAGGTTCGGTATCCATTGCTTTGGCTTTGAGCGTGCCAGTTATCCTGCCAGGAAGGCAAGAAGTAATCGAAACAGTTTTTGGCGTGGTGTTGTTTACACTGTTAGTTCAGGGTTTAACAACTAAGTGGTTGGTAGAAAAACTCAGCCTGATTGGCGATCGACCCCTACGTCAACAATATTCAGAATTACTCGCTCGTCGCGTTGCTCTCAATCGAGTTTTAGAGTATCTTACTCAACTAGATCGATCGCCAGCAGTTGACCCAGAGTTTTATCGCGAGGAAGAAACACTGGTCAAAGGTGAACTTAAAAGTGTAGAGGAAAAAATCGCCAAACTACAACAGGAATATCCTCAGTTGCGATCGCTGAATATGCAACAGTTGCGAGAACAACTTTTAGACATCGAAGCAGATACTTATGCCGAATTAATCCTTTCGGGACGTTTAAATACTAATCTCTCTCCTGTTTTGCAGGAAATTTTCCTGCAAACTGAGGGGGAGGAAGTCAGGGAATTGTAGATTGAAGATTGTTGATTTTAGATTTACCCCTGCTTAAAAGCAAAGGCTTGTATTTAATCAATCTGCAATCGACAATCTCAAATCCTCTTGTCACGCATTAAACTGTTGGGTATAAAAACTAGCGTAACGTCCTTTGGTCGCCAAAAGTTCGGCGTGAGTTCCCGACTCTACTACTTGTCCTCCTTCTAAGAAAAGAATGCGATCGGCACGACGAACTGTACTCAGGCGATGAGCGATAATAAAAACAGTGCGATTTTCCATCACTCGTTCTAAGGCTTCTTGTACTAAAGCTTCTGATTCAGAATCGAGGGCGGAAGTGGCTTCATCGAGGATGAGAATGCGGGGATTGAGTAAGACGGCGCGGGCGATCGCAATTCTTTGTCGCTGTCCGCCAGAAAGATTGACACCTCGTTCTCCTACCCAGGTTTGGTAGCCTTGAGAGAGTTGGGAGATAAACGAGTGAGCGTTAGCAATTTTAGCAGCTGCTTCGATCTCCTGAAAATCTAATTCCGATTGACCGTAAGCAATATTTTGGGCGATCGTTCCCGAAAATAGGGCTGTATCCTGGGGGACAATGCCAATTTGACGGCGAAGACTAGTAACTGTAACTTCACTTATATCAACTCCATCGATTGAAATTTTACCGACTTGGGGTTGGTAAAAGCGGAGAAGTAGGTTGACCAAGGTAGTTTTTCCCGCGCCAGAAGAACCGACTAAGGCAATAATCTCCCCCGGAGAAGCTTGTAAGTAGAGATCTTTAAGGACAGGTTGCTCAGTTTGGTAGGCAAAGCTGACGCGATCGTATTCTATGTTGCCTTTAACGGGAGGAAGAGCGATCGCGTTGGGTTTTTCTGTTAGAGTTGGGCGTACTCCTAACAATTCAAAGACTCGTTCGACGGAGGCTTCTGCTTGTTTGAATTGGTTATATTGGTTCGTAACTAGGTCAATAGGGTGAATTAATAACGCTACCGCAGTTAGATAACTAATAAATCCTTGAGAAGTTAGATTTCCCTGAGAAATTTGCCATCCTCCTAATAAAAATAGCAGCATAATGCTAACCGCTTGGAGAAACCCTACTACCAAATATTGAAGGGATTGGAGTTGGGCGGCGCGATACTTCACTTGACGATTTTGTTCTGCTTCCTGACCAAATCTCTCTACTTCATAGGAGAATGCTGCAAATGCCTGAACTACTCTGATGTTCCCGAATACTTCTGTTAGTAGCGCCGACAGATTGGATATTTTCTGTTGAGATCGTCGCGACAATAGCAATAACTTGTGACCGAATTGACCGATTAACCAACCCATAAACGGAGCTAAAACGAAGCTGGCTAAGGTTAAAGGCCAATTGAGATAGAGCATATAGATAGGGATGGCAATTAATTGTAAGAGACAGGAAATAAATTGATGAGACAACTTATTCACAATCTCCCCTACTCTGTCTATATCTTCTGTAAGACGGTAAGTGAGATCTCCTATCTTGGCCTTCTCAAAGTAATCCAGTCCTAGTTGGTGGAGATGAGCATAGACTCGCTTGCGCAAGTTTAAGACCATTTTCAGCGAACCAGCACTCGTCCAGACCCCCTCTCCATATTGGAAGATACCCCGAACCAAAAACACTACGGTTGCTAGTCCCAACCAGTAAGCTATTTGCTTGACATCTCCCCTACCCACAAAAAAAGCTATTTGTCCCGCTAAATATGGGAGTAATAAAGTAAATATTACGTAGCCTAAAATACAAACAAATCCGCGCGCAAATAACGACCATTGGGGCCAAATATAAGGCAGTAATTGCCAGTAACTCGAGCGAGTTTTCATACGGGGGTGATATCTCCTTGCTGATTTTCAGCAGTAATATTAGCGCTATTCTCGGTCTTTTCTTCGAGATAGGTTAACAGAAGACGAGCAATTCGCAAAGATGCGCCAGCAGTCCCGAAGCGATCGCGCCCATTTTTTACGCAGGCTGCGAGATAGTCTGAATCTTGCAAAGTCTCTACTACTCGTTGCGCCCCCAGCGGCATAATTGCAGGTGTGGCTGGTTTAGTGCCGAGGGTTTGGGCAGAAATACCCAACAGTCGCATTTGTGCTTCTGCAAATTGATAGGTAAATTGAGGTCCAGATCCAGGAATTTGCATGACGGGTTTGCCGATCGCCACCGCCTGATCTACTGCTAAACCTGCCATACCAATGACCAGGGTACAGTTACATACGATGTCGCTAAAAGCATCTGAATAACAAATTATTTGAGCTAGAGGAGAATTTTCTCCTAGAGAATAGGTTAGTTGGCCTCGATCGTGCTGCCAACCTTCACTTTGAGCAATATCCGATAATTGCGCCATTAAACTCGGTACTAAAGCAGCCCGAAACTGTACCTTTTCACCGAGTAATTTGACAATTTCTAATACCAGTTGTAATTGCAACTTGAAATTTCGCGCCGCTTCAGGGAGTCGGGAACCAGGAAGAAGGGCTATTGTGGCAAGATCTGGTTTGAGGTGCAAATTTTTTCCCGTAGGGACGAGTCTATCTAGAGAAGGTATACCTCCAAATTCAACTTTGTTTAAACCTTGCTGCTTCAGGTCTTTAGCTGTATAGGAATCTCTCGTAAAAACTGCCTGACATCGAGGTGAATTAAGTACGTGCCACAGAAGTACTCCCAGACGCAACTTTCCTTCGTAGAGACTGGAAAGACAGGAGATAAACGAGAAAAAAGGACGACCGGTTAAATAGGCAAATGACTGGGAGACAATATCGCCAGTAGAGAAAATTAGATCGCATTTGGGAGCGTAGCGCAACACTGCCTGTAACTGTCGCCACGTTAGTCCAACTAATCCGGCTTGCACATCTTTGAAAAACTCAAAGCGATTCATGTAAAAGAATCCGCCAGAGGGCATTGTTTGAGTTGGTCCAATAATTGGTATATCCAAGCGACGGTAAGCCCTACCTTCCCCCACAATTGGCATCGCCGCAATCTTTACGGACGGGCCGAGTTGTTGCAGAGTTTCAATGATATGAGAGGAGTGGTTGTCTTCTCCGTGACCATTACTAATAAACAATATTTGCACTCTAGAAGGCATCTTAAGTATTGACATCAGAAGTGTTGTTAAGCTATATAAAAATCCAAAACCTTTATTTTGTCCAGGGGCAAAAATTTAAAATTGCATATTATTATGGCATAATGACCTATTTGTCAAACAAAACTTGAGCAGGCTGGTTGGCAATATAGCTCGCTCTTAAGTTGGCTCTTAGTTGGTGATGAAAAAAAGCTTTGGTGGTAAGAAACTGGCAGAAAATAAATGATTTTGCTTTCAGACACTATTTAATCTTAACGGGAATTATTATTCTAGGGTCAATACTGCGGTTTGGCAATTTAGACCTCAAACCCCTGGGAATAGATGAAGTAATTACGGCAGTATTCAGTCTGGGAAAAAGTTTCGATGATATACCCACTGAGGTAGTCTTTCCTGTTTCTTTATTGCAGGAGTTATTGACACTCGACCCAGAAATAAGTTGTCAGCAAATTGCTGGGACTGTGATCGCGCAATCAACCCATCCCCCTGTATTTTTTTGCCTGATGCATCAGTGGTTGACTTGGGTAGCTCCTTTACCTGTAACTGAGGTTTGGAAATTAAGATCCTTCCCAGCTTTATTGGGAGTAGTGACGATCGCTGCAGTCTACTATCTCAATCGTCTTGCCTTTTCTCGCGCCGCAGGATTGATGGGAGCAGCAGTGATGGCAGTTTCTCCCTTTGGTATCTATTTAAGCCAAGAAGCTCGCCACTATACTTTACCAGTCTTATTAATCACTATAGCGCTGATCGGGATAGTACAAATTCAAAAAGACCTCGATCGAGGACGACAAAGACCGCTTGTTTGGTTGAGTTGGATTGTTGTTAATACTCTCAGTTTTTACGTTCACTATTTTTGTCTTTTAGCTTTTATTGCTCAGGTTGCTATCCTCGCAGGGCTGATTTATCGATCGCTGAGGAAGCATTTCTTCTCTTATTTGGCTTTGAGTCTTTTCCCTTTGGTTTTTTTCCTTACCTGGGCACCCATTCTACTAGAACACATAACCAGTCCCAAAACCACTTGGCTACCCTCACCGGAAAACATTGTTCCTTTTGTGCAAATTCTAGTGGCTTGGCTGATGATGACGATCGCCCTACCTATAGAAAACCAACCCTTAACAATTCAAATTTTCATGGGTTTGTTAACGCTTGCCTTTGGTGTCTGGTTAACTATTCAAATTTGCCCAGGACTCAGGCTGATGTGGCGAATGAGCAAGACGCGCCGAGTAACTTTTACTTTGTGCAGTTTCATCGCTTTAGTATTATTACAGTTCTTGGCACTTGTCTACTTGCTAAAAAAAGATATCACTGTTGCCCCTCGTTATAGTTTTATCTATTATCCAGCCATTTGTGCTTTATTAGGAGCGAGTTTGGTTAGCCAGCAGCGAGGAAATAAATCCAAAAAGATCTCCTTCAGTAAAGGGGAAATATCTCACTTCTCAGCGATGACTAAACCTTCTGCCCTCTGCCCTCTGCCCTCTGCCTTTCCTCCAAAGGAGAATCAAGAGTTTTCTTTTCTGAGGCGTTGGCGGCAAAAAATTTATCGTTCATTGGCGATCGTGCTCTTTGTAGGTGTGATCAGTTCTATATTTGTTATATTTGACTGTGCCTTTCAAAAACCTTATTTGCCTCAGTTAGCAGCTAGTCATTTCAACCAGTCTCCCGCTCCCGTGATGGTGGTGATGGGATACAATAACTCCATTGGAATTGCTTTAGGCTTAAGCTACGCTTTAGCCTTAGATGAAGTTAGAGCAAAAGAAAGGCAAACTTTATTAGCTTTTTGGGATAACTCTGATGGATACGAACTAATTTGGCAAAAACTGTCTAATCTTTCTTTTTCACCCTTGAATTTATGGGTAGTTGCCCCTGGACTGAAGCGGGTAGGTTATCCTCAGAGTCTTCAGGTTGGCAAGAGAAGCAGTTGTCACCAAGACCCGGAGCAGTATTATCGTGTTGGCATTCCTTATCAATTCTATCTTTGTCAACTACAATAAAACATAATCTGCGTATTACAGGATCTGGTTTGATTCTTGAGGCATTATCTGTAGTTGGACTTTAGGAAAAACAAATTTTCAATGATTTTAATGAACAGAATTTGTCGCCAAGCGCCTCGGACACCTTATCTGCACGTAAGTTCTACGAAGTTGGAAGATCTCTAATCAAGAGTAGTTGCGGGTATGACGATAGGCCTGCCTATTGGCATACCCGCCTTTTGCAGACCTTATCGG
>JBFRWL010000029.1:0-6244 GCA_051439565.1 Prochloraceae cyanobacterium | reverse complement strand
GAAGACAAGGGAGAAAATTTAATCACACTGACTTCTGACTTCTGACTTGTTGAATGACACTTATCCCTCAAATCAATCTTGACAAAGTACTAGTAGCAATCAGCAATTCTGGATTTTCTAAAGAATCGTTAATTTTTTCCTGGAGTTTAGTCTAGTACCTGGTGCTAAACTCAAAACCTTTACAGTGATTGAGATCGGGAGAAGGGTGGTGCTGTGCGATCGCTTCTAGTTTATGATTAAATAATCATAACTACTCTAAAAGAACCAGAAATTTTAGAGTAAATTGCGGGCTTTAAGTTGTAAATATCGATCTACTAACTGGTCGCTAATCTGATTGGCAGGTGCGTCTAAAACCAATACTCCCTTTTGCTTTAACTGAGCAAATGCTACCTGACGCTGAGCAATTAAATCTAAAGCAACAGCACGAGTATAAGCAGCGTCAACATTTTCGCTAGGAGTACGAGCAATTTTATCCACTTGAGGATCCCGCAGAGTTACACAAAAAGGTAAGTAACGCGGACTCAGATGCTCCATAGCTGATAAAAGTTCCGCCGAGGCGGTAACGTCAACAATATCGGTGAGCAACACTACCAAGGCGCGACGAGTTTGCTGCTTTACTATTCTGCTGACAGCACCCATATAGTCTGGTTCTAACAATACTGGCTGAATTGGCGTGAGACGTTCAAGGAGTTTGGATAGCTGATGCTGGCCCCTTTCCGGTGGAATCCAAGTGATTATTTGACGGTCAAAAACGCCGACCCCGACTCGATCGCCGCGATGTAATCCTGCTAATGCTAGTGAAAGAGCACTATTTAATCCCCAATCAAAGCGCTTTAGACCCTGTACCTGGGCAGTCATCAACCTACCTCGATCGAGTAAAATAATTAAAGTTTGTTCTTTCTCCGGCTCTAGTACTCGCACTAAGGGACGGCTGCGACGAGCGGTAGCTTTCCAATCAATCAAGCGGGTATCGTCGCCGATACTATATTCCCGCAACTCGGCAAATTCCGTACCTTGACCGTGACGGCGAGTTTGGCGCATGGTACCAGTATTTTGTAAGGTAAGACGAATAGAGAGCGATCGCAATCTCATTAAATCGGGATAAACTGCTACCCTTTGAGTAGCGGGTATTTTCCAATCATGCCAAGCTAAACCCCATTTTCCCAACTGCCGTACTTGAATATCTCCCCACTCGAATTTACCTCGACTATCTGGGTGGATAGTATAAGTGAGTTTCTCAGTACTATTAGGTTCTACAATCCCTTGTAAGATGGGATGAGAAACTTGGAATTCTAAGGGATAGTAGTCTTTAATCTTAATCAGGGCAAGCTGATTTTGAGCCGTTACAGTAAGATTAATTCTATTATCTCGCCCGATGGAAAGCTTTTGTAAGCGAGTACGCTCCACTTGCACTCGGTTAGCTTTAACTCTTTGTGCGTCGAAAATAGCTAACCCGACAACAACAAGATCGAATAGTAGAGTTGTCAAGATACTGACTTGTTGGTCGAACAAAACAGCGACAGGAGGAGCGATCGCTATTCCTAGCAGTAAGAGAAAATAGAAACGTAGTGAGGGAATCATAGTAGTCTGTCAATCTTGACAAAGTAATAGTTTAAAATCAGAAAGGCAATTCTCCATCGATCGGCCAAACTTGGATGTCTCAAACATATCACTCTCGCATTTACGTCACCCTCCGACCTTCTGTTCTCGATCCGGCTGGAGTAGCGATACAGTCAGGACTTAAGCAACTGGGTTACGAAGGAGTAGAACAGGTAAGAATTGGCAAGTATATTGAGCTTACCCTCACAGCAACCGATGAAGCCAAGGCACGTGAACAGATAGATCGAATGTGTGATCGACTGTTGGCAAATCCGGTAATTGAAAATTATTGCTTTGAGTTGACACCAGTTAATTCCAGTAAGGCTGTAGCAGAATGAAATTTGGAATTATTGTTTTTCCGGGATCCAACTGCGATCGTGACGTGGCGATGGTAACGCAAGGGTTATTGGGAAAGCCAACGCGCATGGTTTGGCATCAAGAACAGGAGATTTCCGATTTAGATGTAGTTGTTATTCCTGGGGGTTTCAGCTACGGGGATTATCTTAGATGTGGGGCGATCGCTCGTTTTTCGCCAGTGATCGACAGCATCGTTACTCACGCCAAGCAAGGTAAATTCGTTCTCGGTATTTGTAACGGTTTTCAGATCTTAACTGAAGTGGGTCTTTTACCTGGAGCATTAATTCGCAATCGAGATCTACATTTTATTTGCGATCGCGTTCCGGTCAAGGTAGAACAATCCAATCTACCTTGGACTCAAGCCTACTCTCAAGGACAAATAATCACTTTGCCTATTGCTCATGGAGAAGGTCGTTACTATGCCGATCGCGATACTCTTCAAACTTTAGAAGATAACGGTCAAGTTCTATTTCGCTATTGCACTGCTGATGGTGAAATCAATAATATTAGCAATCCTAATGGTTCCCTAAATAATATCGCTGGAATCACTAATAAACAAGGCAACGTTTTGGGAATGATGCCTCATCCTGAAAGAGCCTCAGACGAGATTCTGGGAACTACCGACGGCAAAAATATGTTTGAGGGACTCTTAGGCGAGGGGATGAGGGGGAGAAACAGCTAACAGTGTGGGAGGTGTGGGGGGTGTGGGGAGTGTGGGGAGAATTAAGATAAGTTAAGCTTTTTGCCTTATCTGCTCATATTTAAGGGAAATTTCTGATCGGACTTAGGAGTTACGCACCCAGAACTAAAAAACGGCTGTAATCCCCCGTTCCCTGTTCCCCGTTCCCTATCTTCTAAAACCTTGATTTGTCGTTTTACTGCGTAAGTCCTAGGACTTTAAAAATTTTGGCTGTTGCGGATCAAGGTTTCTGTCATTGTTGCTAGCCGATCTAACTTATCTTTCATCTCGATCGCACGCTGCTTATAGCTTAACTTGCGTCTTATCGCTGCACGTGCCAAGTCGTCTCGGTTTTGTTTAACTGCTTGTTCGGCTACCCGCTGCCAAATATTCATTTCCTCGACAGCCTGGTTGTACTTAGGCTGAATGTCGTCCCAAATCACTTTAATCTCAGCTAAAGCCTCATTCAATAACATTTGGGCATTATTGGGGTCGGTTCCTTGAAATGCATTTTTGAGGGTTTCGTATAAATTATCGGTATTCAATTTAGCGATCGCCGGCAGAAAGTTGCGGATTTGCTTACTCTGACTAATACCTGTTTTGCACCAGTAAGCAAAATGTTCGCAGTTATTAAACAGGATATTATATTTGCTTTCACCCAAGCGGCTTTTTGCTCTTTCTACCACTATATGGTCTATAAAACAAAATCCAACTGGGTATTGCCTCACATAGACTCTATTCCCTCTAGAAAAAGTATCTATAGAGGTAACCTCTATGGTTTCACTTGGTTTGCGATAGTGGATAACTTTACCATCTCCGCAGTCAATACCGTGATGTTCGTAAAGTCCCTCAAAGTTAATCAACTCTCTATGAACGTAAACTTGATCGCCTCGCGCCATAATATCAAGTCTGCTTGAATACTTCCATTGTAGATATAGTTGGCAGGGGTCAGGGGTCAGGGGTCAGGAGTAACAGCAAAAACACCTAACACCTACCACCTAACACCTATCTTCACCGAGTAGTTTGCAGACGGACCCTAATGTTGAAGATAAATTAATTACTAACCCGTGCTAGAAGGTAACGCCTCTTTACTTCCTTCCAATCAACTACATTCCACCAGTTCTCAATATAACTGCCTCGCTTGTTTTTGTATTTGAGATAATAGGCGTGTTCCCAAACATCAAGACCCATAATCGGATATTTACCCTCCATCAGAGGACTGTCTTGATTGGCTGTACTCATCACTTCCAGCTTGCCATCATCCCCTAACACCAGCCAAGCCCAACCACTACCAAAACGAGTTTTGGCAGCGTTGTTGAAAGTTTCTTGAAATTTCTCAAAACTACCAAAATTTTCCTCGATCGCTATAGCAAGTGAGCCGTTGGGCATACCACCGCCATTAGGACTCATAATTTCCCAAAACATTTTGTGATTGACGTAACCGCCGCCATTATTGCGAACAGTTGTGAGAATTGGCTGGGGAATTTCGTCGAGATTTCTGAGCAGGTCTTCAGCACTTTGACGCTGCAAATCTGGATAGCTATTAACTGCGGCGTTTAGGTTTCTAGTGTAGCCAGCATAATGCTTCCCGTGGTGAAAGCGCATCGTCTGGGCATCGATGTAAGGTTCGAGAGCATCATAAGGATACGGCAAAGAAGTGTACTCGTAAGTTTCTTTAGTCCTCTGAGATAGTTGAGATTGAACATTAGCAGTACTGGGACTGGCAAAAGTTTTCAGAGCAACAGTACCCGCTGTGGCGCTTAAGAGAAAGATAAAATTGCGGCGATTGAGAACCATAATTGAGTAAATTGTCAGTTGTTGATCTGGTTACTGTGTAGAATTTACGATATTTAGCACAATTTTTGATCGAACTAGTTATTTTTTTTCTCAAAAAAAAGCTTAATCTTCTTCGAAAGTAGTATTTAGATCTAACTCCCGTTTGAGCAGTTCTAGGGACTTGGTACTAATATAATTCTCGCTAGGTATGACTTCTGGTATGCGGATGAGGTCCTCTCTAGCATCTTTAACTGTCTGTTTCACTAGATTATAGCTAGCTCGATCGCTGATAATCGTATGAGCAGTGCGAACCAAGGCATTGAGTTTATAGGTGTCGTTCACCTGGGCAGTCATAATGAGAAGATCGTTGCCGCGCAGACTGTGAACGATAGTCTCTGCTACCCCCAAAGTCCCTGCACTCAGACTTACAAGTCCCAAACAGGTTTGCTGAGGCATCTTTTTAATAATTTCTAATTCTTTAGCGTAGTCGTAGATATCTACTGGGATGACCCGAACAGCGTTGGGGTCAACCATTTCCAAGATTTCCTTGATGAAATAACGGCTGGTAACAACTGTGCCGCAATGTCCTTGTTTTAGTATTTGGGAGAGTTCTTCTAGCAGTACTAGCTGCACGGGAATTTCTAGAGATTGTTTTAATTCTTTAAGCATTAAATCTCCAGCATCGATATCTCGATTAGGAACACTTACCAGTACTCGAGCATTACAGCACAAGCGCCAGTCAATTTCTTCCAGAAATAAATTCCGTGCTTGAGAAAGAGTGCAGCCCTGTGCGAGTAATTCATCTAAACTTTTTTGTACTAGCTTTTTGGCTTGAGAATATTTATCCAGAAGTGGAGATGGAAGTTGATTGCCAGCTTCGTGACCTTGTGCTTTAACATAAATTCCCGACCCAGCTAAGGATTCTACTAGTCCGCTTTCTTCTAGTTGTCGATATACTTTACTAATGGTATTGCGATGCAAACCCGTAATGGCTGCCAATTGCCTGGTACTGGGCAAGCGATGACCGGGAGGATATTGCCCGGAGGCGATCGCAAACTGAATTTGGTCAAATAGTTGCTTAGAAGCGGAAATTTCACTATCTGGCTGTATGTAAAACTGTAGCATATTCGCTCAAGTCTTTTGAGGATTATCAATAACTGATGATTAAAAGATATTTACTTCTATCAGCTTAACTTTAAATTGATTTAATCCTTTGGTATCGTCCACCAAGCTAGAGCATAAGGCTGAGTTTTTCTATTAATCGGCTGACGATAATCTACCCGAATTTTATAACGTCCGGTTTGAGGAAGTCGGCAAAAAATATGCTCTACACTGTCGGCTTCGCTGATTGAGGCACAAACACTGTTGATAGTGTAGTTTTCTTCCTGGGGCATGAGGTAAATGTCGAGGTTATTTAAGCCGCGATCGCGAAAACTTTCTCCTGGGTCGTATTGTTGATTCCTATTCTTATCCTCTAACTCTACTAAACGATCCCAAGCTAGAGTAATCGAGACAAAACTACCTTTTGCTAAAGATGGCTCGATCGCATACTCTCGATAGGAATAGATTTCCAGATCGCGATAATCCCAACCTCTGGCTGGGACTGGAGTTTGGTGACTCCACTGACCGGAACTAAACTGTTGATAGGCGCGAAACGCATTAATATGACCCGTACCCATCTGAATATCTAGGGGAATTCTTTGATCTCTGTAAGCATCGGATTGTAACCAAGTGCGATTTTTTTTGCTTAAGAGAGTACGAGTCATTTCCAAAAGTAAACCATCGCCCCTGTCTTCTATTTTCTCCGCAGAGTTGAGTAACACTGCCTTCATC
>JBFRWL010000028.1:0-9570 GCA_051439565.1 Prochloraceae cyanobacterium | reverse complement strand
GGCTGGATTTACTGGAAAGATACGTAGCCACGGCTCAACCTTCCGCGCTGTAGTAATCCAGGGTAGACCACAGTACCAAGTGCCGGGCGAGACCAACATCAAGACCTTGGAGCCGGGCAGTTATGTCAGCTCGGAGGGAGAGTCGGTGCATCAGGTCTCGTGCGAGGCGGGAGAGGCTTGCATCATCTACGTTCGCACCGAGGGCAAGTTCGACGTCATTTTGGAGCAGCCCACGCATTAACGCTAACGCGTCGTTTTTGTCGTCAGATGGCGCTGAGAATGCATACACTCCAATCAACTGTCCGGCACTTTAACAAAATTAGTTATAAATTCGATAACTCCACGAGCAAGTATTTTATCTGTAGCTCACAATGTTAAAAAATGCTTCAGTTTCCCACCCAGGCATAGAATCCTTTACCAGCACTATTCCATCCTTTATATTTGTTGTAGCTTTGGCTGGTCGAAGTTCTCCTAGTTTATGTTCGACTCTTTATTGTAGAAATCTGAAGTTGAGGTTCTTGGCACTCTTAAACGTTTAATTTACGTGAGTTCGATAAAAACATAAATTCTCAGTTCCTCAACGAAGTAATGATGGTTTCAGTTTAGGAAAGAATGAGGCTTTGAGCCTCCGTCGAGCTCACTTTAATCAACTTTCATGCCGTTCGTAAGCAGCAACAATTCTTTGAACTAGTGGGTGGCGCACAACATCTGCTTTAGATAATTGGCAAAAAGCGATGCCTTCTACTGATTTGAGGATTTTCATCGCTACTACCAATCCTGATTCTTGATAGTGAGGCAAATCAGTTTGCGTAATATCCCCTGTTACCACCATTCGAGAACCAAATCCCAGACGAGTAAGTACCATTTTCAGTTGTGCGGGGGTAGTATTTTGCGCTTCATCAACAATTACAAAAGCGTTACTCAGGGTACGTCCTCGCATATATGCTAGGGGCGCGACTTCAATTTTGCCTCTTTCCATCAGATCGGGGATTTTTTGCGGATCGATAAATTCATAGAGGGCATCATAAAGAGGGCGGAGAAAAGGATTTACTTTTTGTTGCAAATCTCCTGGCAAAAAGCCGAGTTTTTCCCCAGCTTCAACCGCCGGACGAGTGAGGATCAGGCGATCGCATTCGTCGTTGAGCAGTGCTTGTACCGCTAAAACTGCGGCGAGAAAGGTTTTTCCCGTCCCTGCAGGTCCGATACAAAAAGTAACGTCGTGAGTTTGAATGGCTTGAATATATTGGCGCTGACGGAAGGTTTTTGCCCTGATTAATTCGCCTCGGCGAGTGCGGGCGAGGATATTGGTTTGTAAATCTTGTAATTCTTCCAACCTTCCAGTATCGAGGGCGTGGAAGGCGGTCAGCACCTCCGCTTGTGAGATGGTTTTAGCTTCACTCCAATAGGGTTTGAGAGAACGCACTATCTGCAAGCAGCGTTCTACAGGTTTAGCTTTGCCATAAATGAGCAAATCTTGACCCCGCATTACCAGTTGCGCCCCAGTATGACGAGACAGGAGTTTGAGGTTTTCTTCGCCAACTCCTGCTAAGGCGATCGCGCTTTCACTGGTTGGTAGTTGAATTGTTTGGGATGTTTCGGTCATTTATTGACAATTTTAGATTTAGCTAGAACCAAATTTTTGCGTAATTTTATCAATTACCCAACTCAGAATAGCTCCCAGGATCAGAATAGCAATGGCGGGATTAAACAGAGGTTGCCATAGTTTGTACCATAAATCGAAACCGAGAGGAACTCCAACGGAACGACCAATAACAGCGATCGCCAACCACAAACCACCAAAAATAACGAGAAAAACATCAGCAACTAAGAAGCGATTTAGCCAAGTAACTAACCAATCTTTCATCGATAACTTCCATTTAATCTGCCACAGCTAGGATAGGACTTTTTAGGTTCGTTTTCCAACTGTCTAAGTCGGCTAAAGCCCGATCGCGATAGGCTGCGTAACGTTCCTGTTTATTACGTATGCGCGTAGGTAAAGAGGGGAGAATCCCAAAATTTGGCGGCATTGGTTGAAAGTGTTTCGGCGCTGCCGAACTGATAAACTCAAATAAGGCTCCCATCATAGTAGTTACTGGCAGCGTTACGGGTTCGAGACCTAAAACCAGTCGTGCTGCATTAGTCCCAGCTAACCAGCCACCTGCAGCCGCTGCAGTATAACCCTCGGTTCCGATCAATTGACCTGCTGCTAGGAGAGTTGGACGCTGCTTAAATTGTAGGGTCGGAGGCAATAACTGAGGAGAATTAATAAAGGTATTGCGATGCATTACCCCCATGCGGACAAACTCGGCATTTTCTAAACCTGGAATGAGTTGGAAAACCCGCTTCTGTTCTCCCCAACGTAAATTGGTTTGGAAACCAACCATATTCCACAACTGACCCGCTTTATCTTCCTGACGCAGTTGCACTACTGCATAAGGACGCTTAGATTTGTTTTCAGGGTCGCGGAAATCCCCCAAACGAGAGTCAAATAGACCTACAGGCTTTAATGGTCCGTAACGCATGGTATCTTCGCCGCGCCGCGCTAATTCTTCGATCGGCAGACAGCCTTCAAAAAACTTAGCATTTTCTCGCTCGAAGTCTTTTAGTTCTGCTTGTTCTGCTTTAGATAGTTCCTGCCAGAAGTAAAGATACTCTTCCCGATTCAGGGGACAATTGAGATAGGCAGCTTCTCCTTTGTCGTAGCGAGAGGCAAGAAAGGCAATTTCCCGGTTAATTGATTCCCCGACTACAATCGGACTAGCAGCATCGAAAAAGCTGAGGTATTCCATCCCTGTCAATTGCTGCAATTCTTCTGCTAGTGCAGGACTAGTGAGAGGTCCGGTAGTGAGAACAACTAACCCTGTGCTGGGAATGCTAGTAACTTCGTGGCGACGCAACTCAATTAAGGGATGTTGGGCAAGAGTAGTGGTTAATTCGCTGCTGAATATGCCTCGATCGACTGCTAAAGCCCCACCAGCAGGAACGGCATGCTTATCTGCTGTGTGAATGATAATTGAGTTGAGGCGGCGCAATTCTTCGTGGAGTAAACCGGCGGCGCGATCACTCTTTTTCGCCCCAAAAGAATTACTGCACACTAATTCGGCTAATTCACCAGTATGATGCGCCGGACTTACACGGGTGGGTCGCATTTCGTATAATATTACTGGTATTCCCGCCCGTGCAATTTGCCAAGCGGCTTCAGTTCCAGCTAATCCACCACCGATTACTTGAATTGGTTGTATATCACTTGTCATCTATCACCTGCTCAAAACTTAGACATTTTTATCCTCTATTATTAATTCATGCAGCAAACTGCCCTCAATTTAATTGCCATTGGCGTTTTTAGTATTACTTTTTTATCTTTACTTAGCCCTCTGTTCAATATCTCACCAGCCGTCCCCGCAGTCATTACTGTGGGTATTATGGGTCTTGCCACGATCGATACTTTAGGCTGGCAGAATAAAGGGGTTACTTTACTCTTAGATTACTTTTCATCATCTCAAGAACGCGAGCGCATTGTCCGCCACGAGGCGGGTCATTTTCTGGCAGCCTATTTTCTCGGCATTCCCATCACTGGTTATACTCTCACTGCTTGGGAAGCTTTTAAACAAGGTCAACCAGGACGAGGAGGAGTCATCTTCGATCTGGAAGCTCTCTCCAAAACAGCTCTTGTCGGCCAGCAGTTTCCTTTAATTTTAGAGCGATTTTGTACGGTTTGCATGGCGGGAATCGCTGCTGAAATTGTGCTTTACGATCAAGCAGCAGGCGGGGAGGACGATCGGCAGAAGCTAAGAGAGGCTTTGAAGTTAGCAGGTCTTCCCGCAAAAGTTTATCAACAGAAAGAGCGCTGGGCGCAATTGCAAGCTACTAATTTAATTAAAAAGCATGATGAGTCTTATCAAGCTTTGGTGAAAGCAATGGTAGCCAGAGCAACTGTGGAAGATTGCTATCGGGCAATTCAGCAAACTTTAAACTAAAAGTAAATAATTTGCTCAAAGTTTTGCGAATTTGATTAATTCGCTCGATCATTAAAAAATTTATTTGCTTATTTTAAATCTCCTGAGCCAATTCTAACCAAGATTTAATTCCCTTTTTAGTTGGTTGTCCCGTGGTAGTAAATGTCCAAATATCTCGCTTGTGTTGTGACCCGTAGCTGATGTGAATGGGTTTATGTTTGCCGTAAAAATACAGAGAATCAAAAGGCAATTTTTGAGATAAAATCAATTCAACAAGAATATTACTATCTAAATTTACTATCAAAAAATCACAGGCAGCTCCCAGTCTTTGACAGTAATATTTACCTTTACTATTTATTTCACAAGCCATGTGTTGATCTCTACTAGGATCGATGCGACCATTTTTAATGCCTGTAACTGGGTCTTTTTTATTTAGATATCGTTTTAAATCTGGGGAACAAAATCCATAGGTTAGCTTAAATCTATCTCTGCCAAAATTATCGATTATCGGAGCGATAATAAATTGATTAAGAGACTTTATTGCTGTAATTGTTTCTGGATTTTTTGGCTTAGGATCGATGCGATCGGCATATTTTTTATAAGTTTTTGTACAAGTACAAAACTCTTCTAAAGTGAGGTATTTTCCCAGTTTGATTACTTGCATATAGCAATTTTAATTGGGAGAGAAGGTGAGGGGGAAGTGTGGGGAGAGAGGGAAGACAAAGGAGAAAAACCAACACCTAACACCTTCTCACCACTTAAGTCGATCGCCTTAAACTGCTTGTGCTGCAACTTGGGGCTGGAATTGGAACAAGGAGTAAACGACATTGCGGCGAATGTCGATCATCATCTCCAAAAACATTTCGTAGCCTTCCTGCTTGTATTCAATCAGAGGATCTTTTTGACCGTAACCTCGCAAACCAATTGACTCGCGCAAAGCGTCCATGGCTTGTAAGTGATCCCGCCAAAGGGTGTCAATTTGCTGCAAGATAAAGAACCGCTCCGCCTGACGCATTAACCCAGGTTGAATTTGCTCGATTTGAGCTTCTTTGAGATCGTAAGCTTTGCGTACTTCTTCGTGCAAGAAAGTTTTAATTTCGCTAACGGTGAAATTTTCTAGATCCTTAGGCTCCACATCTTGCATCAGATAGACAAATTCTTGGACTTTGCTCACGAGATTGTCTAGATCCCATTCTTCCGGGGGTAAATCTGGATTTACATAAGCATCAACAATCTCGCCCATGGTTTTTTCCGCATAACCAATCACCTGCTCTTTGAGATCCAAACCTTCTAGTACCCGACGACGTTCCGCATAAATAGCTCGGCGCTGGTTATTCATTACTTCGTCGTATTCAAATACCTGCTTGCGGGTGTCGTAGTAGAAGGTTTCTACTTTTTTCTGCGCCCCTTCAAGGGAACGGGTCAGCATTCCCGACTCAATAGGCATATCTTCTTCCACGCGGAACATATTCATTAAACCTGCTACCCGATCGCCTCCAAAAATTCGCAGCAGATTATCTTCTAAACTCAAAAAGAACTTCGTCGAACCGGGGTCGCCTTGTCGTCCCGCCCGACCGCGCAATTGGTTGTCAATGCGCCGCGACTCGTGACGTTCCGTACCAATAACGTGCAGTCCTCCCAGTTGTACCACTTCCTCGTGTTCTTTACCGGTGTACTGTTCGTACTCAGACCGGATCGCTTTATATACTTCCCGCAGCTTTTCAATTACTGGGTCGTCGGTAGGAGCATTTTCTCCCGCGATCGCTATTTTTTCTTCTGCTTCCAACTCCTGCAAACTTTGCTCGCCATACTCCTGCACGGCAAACTTGACTGTCTCTTTGAGCATTTCCTCGGTTGTGGAGGACAATTTTGTCGGAAAAATCTCCGGCGAAACCCGCCAGGTTTTCAATTTTTGTCCAGAAAGGTTGGGGTCAAAACCTTGGGGTCGTTTGCGCCCTCCTACTCCTGGCAAACTTGCTACGAGATCTTCCTCTTCTTCAGGTTTGACAATTTTGGGCATCAAATATTCCCGCACCTTTAACCGGGCCATGTAATCAACATTACCACCCAAAATAATATCCGTGCCTCTCCCTGCCATGTTGGTGGCGATCGTCAGAGCCCCTTTACGCCCTGCTTGAGCAACAATTTCTGATTCCCGCTCTACATTCTCTGGTCTAGCATTGAGTAGGTTGTGAGGGACTTCTCTTTGCTGCAACAGAGCAGAAAGCAATTCCGATTTTTCCACACTGGTAGTTCCCACTAGTACCGGACGACCAACTTCGTACATCTCAGCGCATTCTTCCGCTACCGATTTCCACTTCGCTGACTCTGTTTTGTAAACCACGTCTGACATATCGCCCCGTTTAGAAGGCAAGTTGGTGGGAATGATAGTTACTTGTAAATTGTAGACTTTTTCAAATTCTGTCTCTTCGGTTTTCGCCGTTCCTGTCATCCCTGCTAGTTTGGGATAAAGCAAGAAGAAGTTCTGATAGGTAATAGTTGCCAGAGTTTGAGTTTCATTCTGAATTTCTACCCTTTCTTTAGCTTCAATTGCTTGGTGCAAACCATCACTCCAGCGTCGCCCTGCCAAGACCCGTCCGGTAAACTCATCTACAATTACTACTTCTCCATTGCGGACAATGTAGTTTACATCGTTAGTAAATAGTTCTTTGGCCTTAATGGCATTAAATATATAGTGCGCCCAAGGGTTTTCTGAGTCGTACAAGTCTTTTACGCCTAACAACTGTTCTGCTTCGGCAAACCCTTCATCTGTAACCAGTACGTTACGAGCTTTTTCATCTACTTCGTAATGTCCTTCCTTCTCGTCAGTTTGTTTGACCAGAAATTGTGCAACTTCAGCAGCTTTGAGGTATTTTTCTGTCGGACGCTCTACTTGTCCAGAAATAATCAAAGGGGTTCGTGCTTCGTCAATTAATACCGAGTCTACTTCGTCGATAATGCAGTAGTTGAAAGGACGCTGCACCACTTCTGCCATCGAAGTTGACATATTATCGCGCAGGTAGTCAAAACCCAATTCGCTATTGGTAGTGTAAGTTATATCGCACGAATAGTTGCGCTGGCGTTCTGGGTGACTCATCCCCGCTTGAATTAATCCGACGCTGAGTCCTAAAAAACGATGAACTTGGCCCATCCACTCTGCATCTCGGCGTGCCAGATAGTCATTAACGGTGACAATATGTACTCCTTTGCCCGTCAAACCATTGAGATAAGCTGGCAAAGTTGCCACCAGGGTTTTCCCTTCCCCAGTTTTCATCTCCGCAATTTGCCCTTTGTGCAAGACTATGCCGCCGAGTAATTGAACGTCGAAATGCCGCATACCCAGGACCCGCACTCCAGCTTCTCGAACCACCGCAAAAGCTTCCGGCAAAATTTCATCTAAGATTTCTTCTCGCTCTCGCTCTGTTTCGGCTTTTTCTAGCTGCTGCTTAAATTCTATTGTCTTCTGCTTGAGTTGCTCGTCAGACAGTTCTTGGATATCTTCTTCGAGAAGATTAATTTCTGTAACTAAAGGCTGGAATTTTTTTAGCTTGCGCGCGTTGGGATCGCCCAGTAATTTCTTGAACATAGTTTTTTTTATCTGTTTTATCTCTTTTATTTATAATTATCTATCGGCTATCGCCGAGCAGTAAGACATAACTATAAAAATGGTATCATTATGCTACATTCTTGGTATTTACGGCAATCCCTACAACAGCTGAGCATATAATAACATTGACTCAGCCATTGTTTATCTTGGTAGTTTTAGAACTTAGTGGAGCCAAAGCGGGTAGCAAAATTGTCAGAACGAGTGGGGGAGATTTGACGGGCTTTGAGAATTGCGGCTGCCAAAAAAGCATAGGATAAAACTCCCGCTAGCGCTAGCACGAGAATACTCAAGGCTCCCTTGAGAGTAGTAGAGGCATTCCAGAGAGCGTGCAGTCCTGATGAACTAAGATAGCCGATCGCCAAAAGCAACCAACGCTTGGAAGGTTTGAGAGCACTTAAGCCAATAAAATAACCAAAGTAACCGCTATATGCCATGTGTCCCGCTACTGAACCGAGAATGCGCGGAATTAGTAACTGAATTCCGACTAATTCCCCGGCGCTTTCCCCCGACTTAGCAGCCACGCTTTGAATTATTGCTGGTACGTACTGTCCTATGGTTTCTAGGAAGGTAAAACCAGCAGCAGAAGCAGTTGCCAAGAGAATGCCATCAAGGGGTTCCCAGACACCAATGCGTTCTCGCCAGGGCGATCGCAGCTTTGTCCCCAACCACATAACTGCAAATACTGGCAGAGCTTTGAGTAGTTCTTCCATTAATCCTGCACCAAAAAACATCCGAATTAGCAAGGGAAAAAACCCTAATTCTGGGTTTGATTCGATTTTTCCTGGCAGGATGTAGCGGAAAATGTGAATAAATACGGGTAGCAAGGGGCTACGGATAATTATCATAGTGGCTAGAGCTGAACCTAGGAGCAACCACCAAGGTTTGTGCTTGCCACTGAGTCGGTAGATGAAGTAGAAACCTGCTCCAGACAAATAAACTGCTAGTAAAGTATTGAAAACTGAGGCATGACGAATAGAAGCAAATAGCCCAATGACGAATAAAACTGTCACGATACCCGGTATCAGATAGGCTTTTTTCATTAAATCCTGCTGAGAGGAGAGTATCGGAAACAACTGGGTCAGGTTGAGAGTGCTATCCCTATATTGGGCGGAGAGAGACGTAGGAGCTTTGGCAGTGATAGCTTGACATTCAAACAGAAATTCAGGTCCAGCTCGTCCCAAGGAGATGCGATCGCCAGAGTTTAAAGTTTGACAGCCTTGCAAACGCCGACCGTTGAGATAAGTACCGTTGATGCTTTCCAGGTCGCAAACCTGCCAGAGAGGAGAGCCATCTGATGCTACTGAGATCAACGGACGAATTTCCAAGTGTCTGCGGGAAACACCTTGATATTGGTTCGAATCTAGAATAATCTGACAACTGGGCGCTCGCCCAATTACGATTGATTGATGGGTTGAAAGTCGATGATAAATCTGTTTTAATCCACTTTGAGTATTAGGGGATATTTGTTTGATGAAAGCCTGATAAAGATTTTGTCTGCTCATATTAAAATTAATTGGAAAAATTATTTTCACGATCTAATAATAATTTTTGAACCTCATCAGTCGCGATCTAAACTTACTGAAAAATCACGGAAAAATAAATGCGTTTTCCCCAAACAACTTTGCAGCTCGAAACTTTAGTAGATTTACTTCGTTATAGAAAATTCGATCGACCAGAGCAAACTGCTTATATCTTTTTAGTAGACGGAGAAACTCAAGCCGTCAGCTTGACCTATTCTCAATTGGAACAAAAGGCAAGGGCGATCGCTGCTTACCTACAAACAATCTCTCTGCCTGGGGAAAGAGCTTTGCTAATCTATCCGCCAGGTTTAGAATACATTGCCGCATTTTTTGGCTGTCTCTACGCTGGAGTAGTGGCGGTTCCTGCTTATCCCCCCAGACCCAACCGCTCTATTGATAGAATCCAAGCAATTGTAGCAGATGCCCAAGCCCAAGTAGCCCTGACCACCAAGTCAGTATTATCCAATTTACAACGAAGATTTCCCCT
>JBFRWL010000027.1:0-4515 GCA_051439565.1 Prochloraceae cyanobacterium | reverse complement strand
GCCAGATTCCCCAGACCGCCGCTGGAATTCTCGCGCTGCCGCTAACTTTGTTAATGCCTTTAGCCTCTTTGTCCTTATTTTCGTGGTGAATGAGGATGCTAGCTGCACCATAGCGTCCGATCAGGTTCTTGAGTCTGTAAACGTACCTGGCAAATTCTGAGTCTTTTTCATTGACCCCGACATCATCTGTAATCGAAGTGAGGGAGTCAATCACTACTAGCTGAGGTCTGAACTCTTCTAATTGTTCCTCTAAAGTATTAAGGTTGAGGATATCTAAATGAGTCATGATTCTCAAACAATTGCGCTCAGGGAGTAAATCAAAACCACGCTGTCTTAACCGCCGCTTAGTGGAAGACTCCGATTCATCAGAGGTAATTAGCAACACTTTGCCCTTAACACCTACCTGAGAATCGAGGACTTTAGTGCCACTAAGAACCCCATACATTACGTCAGTAGCTAATAAAGTCTTTCCGACCTTGGACAGTGCGGTGAGCAGTATCATTTCCCCTACTGGTAACACACCTGGAATAATCCACTTCAGAGCGTTGGTTTCTTGGCTTAAAAAATCATCAAAGCTCCAAACTATCTTTTTAGGTGTTTCCTCTTCCTGCTCTAATTTATTGGCTAAAAACTTGAGGTCAAAACTATTAATACGATAATTAGAGCAAATTTCTCCCTTTTTCTTGATCTGCTCAAAGGGGTCAGCTTCATTGACATAAGCAGCAACCTCCAGCTTCAAGCGTTGCGTTGAAAATTCCGACTTCAAAGGTTTAATAAAGCTATTAAACCATTCTCGACTACTCAACCCCACTTGGGCTCGCAGTTCTTCTAAAAGGGTGTTTTTCTCGACCTTAGAGCGATTACTAGTTAAAACCTGACGAGCAATTTCTACCGCTTCAGCAATCGGCATCTTGGGGGACTTTGAGTGGGATTGATGGGAATAATTAGGCTCCGTTTGCTTTTTAAACGGAGACTCCCAACCATCTTGTTTCGCCATATGGGCTAAAGTCCCTAGACCCACCCCTTTCCTGGGGCTAAAGCTACGCCATTTCTTCTCGCACTCAGAGGACTTATATTTAGAGGATTGTTGCGACCACTGCACCCACACGGGTAGCATATGCTCGCCAAGGCTATGTAAAGCCATTCCTACAGATATCCAGTCATGGTAATCATCTGCGCGGGATGGGGAAAGCGACTCTAAGTAAGAGCGAACATAATCTTCTTCTGTCCACTTTTTCTGAGTTACTGATGAGCGGGAAAATTGAGGAGATTTTTTATGGTTCCTTTGCTTGATAGTTTCTGAAAACTGTTCGACAAACTTGACTACGCTGCCATGATTACCACAGTCGTAGCAGTGGTATAGGTTTTTAGATGGCTCTACATTTAGAGTTTCAGTTTTGTCGTCGTGGAAGGGGCATTGACCAATTAAGTTCTTCCCTGCTTTGCGTAGTGCTACTTTCTGTTGGATGACCTCAACTAAATCGACTTTTTCATTAATTTGCTCTAGCGTTTCTGAGTGTAGTCCCTTGCCGTCTAATTTGACTTCAATATCTTGCTGTAGAGCTAGTTTAATTAACTGGCTGCGAATAGAGTCTGGGTCAGCTAGCATTTGATTCATAACCCAGTTAGGCGCGATAGCTATTTCAGTCTCCCCTAAAGCACAGTCATCAACATAGAAATAGTTCCCAGTGATAGGATGAACTGAAGGAGGCAATACAGACTGTTGGTTGCTCCAACGAAACTCTAATGCCTCGTCTTTGTTGTCATCGCCCTTTACTCCGGTTCTTAGCTTTTTAGCATGGAGCAATGGGGCAAATTGCTCCTTCACCAACAATAGATACTGGCATCGTCCAGGGCGACCTGAAGAAAAAGTAACGGTTTTTGGTAGTCCAACCCCACCTGATAGTTTTTCGATTAACTTAGCCGCACTAGCGCCGTCTTGGTCTAATGCTAGTAAATAGTATTTGACTCCATTTACATTAATTGGGCGACCAGTAAGGATACCAAAACCTTGAATCGGTAATTTTCTCTTCTTGCCCTTGATGGGAACTTCGACCCCACCATTTTTTATTGCTTGGATTAGTTGGCTGGCACTATATGGACGCTTTTGCCATTCCTCGCCAAGAGGCTGCTTATTTCCGTTAAGCGGAACTAGAGGCAATTCTAAACCTACTTCGATAATGCGCTGTAATCCTTGGATGAGTAAGCTATTACGGTTAATTTTTTCAGACATTTTAATTTTCTCCAACTTTTGTGTTGCTGGAGATTCCCGTACAATAGCGGATGCGCGAAAATTAGAATAGAAAAATCATTGACAAAATGCATGGTTGCATTTCTGGGAAAGGTGGATTTGATGAGAATCAAAGCCTTGGATTTAGCTACAAAGAGCTAAGTATCGAGTATCTAAATTTCGCTAAATCGCCTTTTGTACGGGAATCAACCAGCTTTTCTTCTTTCAAGAATTGAATAAGATAGACTATCGGGATAGCACAGGCAGATTAGTGCTACGCCATAGTTCTAATAGGTTCTTAGATACACTGCTGGCTGTTTCGTTGGCGATTTAATCCTCCATGTAGGTTAAAAAGCTTGTTCCTATTCCGCTGACGGACTGTAAAAAGCGTTTAATTGACTTCAGCGACAAGACACTACAACTGATATCGGTGCTTCGGTAGTTGACATTTGAGCGCTTTTGTGGACAACTCTCCTGAATGTCAAACGCTCTTGTTAGAGTCCCATTCAATGTGGTTGGAAATAGAAATTTTTGTTTGAACATCGGTTTAAGATTCCTCTTAAAAGGTTTTGTCTGTATAGGAACCAATGAAAGAATCTCACCGAGAAAAGGTTTTGAGTTGGGGCTTGACTTCACAGACCCTTAGCATTTAGGCTATGGGTAGTCCCAGTCCGACTGGAGACTAAATTCTGTGATTGGATTATCTAAATCCTTTTCTCAGTTTCAACACCTCCATTGGTTTGGTTGGATTCGAGAACTGAAAAGGTGCCAAAAGGCTTAATCGTCGTCCACATTGCTTGGTAGGCTGAAGTGGCGGCGTTTTTGGCATTTTGGCAACATTTTGTCTCATTCTCGTTAAAATCGACCCTAGAATCACGTTGAGTATAAGTTTACTGCGAAAGTCCCCAGTAGAAAAGCACCTGCAACAATTGTGCAAGTCAAGCCAATTAGGGCATGGGGATAAAGCAATCATCTTAGTTCAGCCGGAATCTTAGATGATAAGAGTTTTACAAGTCAATAAATCATTCGACTAAACATTAGCCACCCATTGGTTTTTAGCCAAGAATGTGATAACCCAAGCTGCAATTTAGCATTTTCTGCTTCTAATTGGTTGATTCTCGACAAGATTGAGTCTTTTTCAGAGCTAAGAAATTCTTCCGGCTTCACAGGTTCAGAAACTTCTGCATTTGAGGTAGGAAGAGGAGAATTATTGCTAGAATTAATTTCTCGGTTCCGCTCAAGAACAGCCATTTAATTTTTCTTAGTCACCTTATGCTGAAACTTATTAGAAAGAACGTCTAATAAATTAGAGGCAAGATTTCTGACATAAGCATGACTATAACAACAATTAGCAGCAATTAGTTCATACTTTTGCCCCAGCAAAATGCCTCTGAACACAGCTTTTTTGGGTTCATTTAAATGCTTTCCTGTTTCTGAACAGATTATTTCATCTATAACAAAGAGTGCTTCTTCTATCAGCATTGACTTGATTTCTCCTCACAATGTTATTCTTGTAAATTTCGAGAATAGTCTTCGTTCTACAAGCTCAGTGCCTGAGTGAAATTTAGGCAAGAGGAATTCTTACGCTCTCTCCGGCAAAGAATTAGCGGATTTCAAGTTGATATTTTTCGCTCTCTTGAGTCGAAAAAATTTGCCTACGTTGCTTCGCACTTGGCGAAACCAGGGATTATTGATGGTTGAAAAAATACCAGTAATCCTTGCAAATACCAAGTGACTGGGATTAGAGGTGAAAAACAATGGGATAATACTCGTTCGCTCCTCTTGCTGTCTTTACAGTTAGCTGGAGTGTCGTCCTGGTGAGATATTTTGTATCTCGCTCCAGGGCGGTGAGGCGTTAAAAACGCTTCTATCAGATAGTAGCATCGATTGCTTGAAAAAGCGATCCTTAATTAAAGACAAAAACCCTTGAATCTGCTAAATCTCAAGGGTTTTTGCGCTCTTTCTAGGCTTGGGGATATCCAATCTGGCAGTTGCATAATTTTTCTTGGCTAAAAAGCCTAACGCTATAGGCGTATCCTCGGAGTCTATTCTCACCCAAGCGTTATGGGATGGGTAGCCGATTCTAAATTGTTGATTTATCGTTTCAGACAACATCTTTCTGATTAGACTGCGCCAAAATCTTGTAGACCGCCAAGGAGTATTTGGGTAAATCTAGTCTGAGGAGAGCATAGTTATTCTTCGCTAGAAATCCTACCGCGATAGGAATGTCAGATTCATTTATCCTCACCCAAGCATTCTGCACTGGATTGTTATTAGTGCTGACT
>JBFRWL010000026.1:0-5224 GCA_051439565.1 Prochloraceae cyanobacterium | reverse complement strand
CCCTAGCTTTAGGAGATAGGAGTAAATTGCGATTAAGCTGAGCAGAATTGGTAAGTTGAGCAGGTTTGGGAACGATAATTTTACCGTTGAAAACGGCACGGGCCCGATCGCCTACAATACACTTGTGCAGCTGATCGGTTATGCCATGAGGTTTAGTCAGGGAGACTAGGCTATGAGTATCGGCTAACTGCTGACCACCGATCGATATCAGTCCATTGAGTCTAGTTTCGGTTTGTTCGCCAGTTTGCCAAATTTCTAGGTTGTGTCGATAGAGTTGGCACCCCAAGCTAATCTCATTACAAGTATAGCGACTGTAACGCTCTTGGGCGATCGCGCTCTTGCCAATATGGAATCCACCCCCAGTTTCTTTGTGGATGCGGCTGTGATTTACTTGGGCATTTTCTTCGAGCCATATTTCTGTTACCGCATTGGTAAAGTAGGGACGAGGGCTATTTTCTTCCCCAACTACGCCATAATTTTCCAACAATTGCAAGCTCGAACTTCTCTCGGCTACAACTAAGGTTCTCGGCTGCGAAAAAGTAGGCGACTCCGAAGGATTTGTCAGGAAAAGCAGGTGAATTGGTTTATCTACGATCGCGTTGGGATTTGCCCAAATTATCGCCACGTCGGTCAACCCAGAAGTATTTAGAGCGGTGAATGTTTCTTTTGCTCCCTGTTGTTGGGCTAAATACTTGACAATTTTATCTTTTTGTGATTTTTCTAATCCAGCTAAGTTGCCGACATATACTCCTGCTGGCAACCCTTCGAGATTGGATAATTCAGGCGCGTAAACTCCATTGACAAATACCAAGCGAGTTTGATCGGTTTCTGGGAGGGAAAATTCTGACAAAATAGCAGGACTAAGCTTAAATTCAGCTGCTAACTGGAAATTTAGCTTTAAAAACTCAGATAAATCGCTAAAGCGCCATTCTTCGTCCTTTTTGCTAGGTATTCTCGACTTGACTACTATATCTCCTGCTTGTTGACGCAAATTTTGCAGCCAGCTAGTAACTTCGGAGTTAACAACCGACTGTTGTTGACATTCGTGTAACAAGCGAGTGAGGTAAGAATCAGTTTCAATAGCCACCTGTTGAGGTTTGGCGATCGCTTCTGAGGCAACTGGCGTACTCATTAGGCACCAACCTCCGAGAGGACTTGTTCGTCTATGAAGTCATAGCCACGGGTTTCTAATTCTAATGCTAGTTCTTTACCGCCGCTGGTAACGATACGACCGTCGTACATAACGTGAACGAAATCTGGTTCGATATAGTTAAGCAATCGTTGATAGTGGGTAATAAGAATGAAACAATTATCTGGCGTTGCTAGTTGATTGACACCGTTAGATACTATTTTCAGCGCGTCGATATCTAAACCCGAATCTGTCTCGTCCAAAATTGCTAAAGTAGGTTCGAGAAGTGCCATTTGCAAAATCTCGTTACGCTTCTTCTCGCCGCCAGAAAAACCTTCATTCAAACTTCTTTCTAAAAAGCTAGGATCCATTTGGACAATTTCCAGCTTTTCTTCCACCAAGTCTTCAAAATCAAAAGTATCGATTTCTTCTAAATTCTGGTGTTTGCGCTTAGCATTGTAGGCAACCCGCAAGAAATCTAAATTGCTAACCCCAGGAATTTCCAAAGGATACTGAAAAGCCAGAAAAACCCCTTCTAATGCTCTTTCTTCTGGTTCCTTATCGATAAGATTCTCGCCTTTGTAGATTATTTCTCCACCTGTAACTTCATAGCTGGGATGTCCTGCCAAAACCTTAGAAAAAGTACTCTTGCCAGAACCATTTCTTCCCATGATCGCGTGAACTTCGCCTGCTTTTACTTCTAAGTTTACGCCCTTGAGAATTTGCTTACCATCAATATTTGCAGTTAAATTACGAACTGATAAAATTACTTCGCTCATTGGTTGTTGGTTATTGGTTATTTCTTGTTGGTCTGAGTTTCGCCTATTGAAGTTAAATGAAGGCAGAGGGGAGAGAAGTGTGGGGAGTGTGGGAGGTGTGGGGAGTGTGGGAAGTAAGTAATTTTATACCCCTTGTCTCCCCTTCCTTTTGATCCTGCCTTCGACCGCAGACAGTTAATTAGCCTACAGTACCTTCTAGCTTCAGACTCATTAGCTTATCAGCTTCCGACGCAAACTCCATCGGTAATTCATTTAAAACGTCTTTACAGAAGCCACTAACAAGCATAGAAACGGCATCTTCTTCCGAAATTCCCCGCTGAGTGAAGTAGAACAACTGATCTTCCCCAATCTTAGAGGTTGATGCCTCGTGTTCGACTTTAGTGGTATTATTGTCTACTTGAATGTAAGGGAAAGTATTAGCCTCAGCATTGTCCCCAATTAACATTGAGTCGCACTGAGAATAATTCCTTGCGCCATCGGCTTTTGGTCCCATTTTCACCAAGCCTCGGTAGCTATTCTTGGAGTTACCAGCAGAAATACCTTTAGAAATAATCGTGCTGCGGGTATTTTTGCCGATGTGGATCATTTTGGTGCCAGTGTCAGCCTGTTGCTTGTTATTAGTCAGGGCGATCGAATAAAATTCCCCAACAGAATTATCTCCTACCAACACGCAACTGGGATACTTCCAGGTAATCGCCGAACCAGTTTCTACCTGAGTCCAGGAAATCTTCGAGTTAACACCCTGACACAAACCGCGCTTGGTAACAAAATTGTAAATACCACCCTTGCCATTTTCGTCTCCCGCGTACCAGTTTTGTACGGTAGAGTATTTAATTTCGGCATTGTCGAGGGCTACTAATTCTACTACTGCTGCGTGCAGTTGATTGCTATCGTACATCGGCGCGGTGCAGCCTTCTAGGTAGCTGACATGAGAACCTTCTTCAGCAATAATTAGAGTGCGCTCAAACTGTCCTGTATCGCCGCTGTTGATGCGGAAGTAGGTAGACAATTCCATGGGGCATTTTACCCCTTTGGGAATGTAAACAAAAGAACCGTCGCTGAAAACAGCGGAATTGAGGGCAGCAAAATAATTATCGCCGACAGGAACGACGCTACCGATATACTTCTGAATTAGTTCTGGGTGTTCGTGTATCGCTTCCGAGATAGAACCGAAGATAACGCCTTCTTTAGCTAGTTTTTCTTTAAAAGTGGTTGCTACAGAAACGCTATCGAAAATAGCATCAACCGCAACATTAGAGAGTCGCTTCTGTTCCGACAGAGGAATCCCTAATTTCTCAAAAGTCTCCAATAGTGCCGGATCGACTTCATCGAGACTGTTAAGCTTTTCCTTACTCTGTTTTGGTGCTGAGTAGTAGATGATATCCTGATAGTTGATGGCAGGATAGGTAACCTGTGGCCAGGTTGGCTCTGTCATCTTCTGCCATTGCCGATAGGCTTTGAGACGAAACTCCAGCATAAATTCTGGCTCGTTTTTCTTAGCAGAAATCAGGCGAATGATGTCCTCGTTGAGTCCGCGAGGAATAGTATCTGCTTCGATGTCGGTGACAAAGCCGTATTTATAAGGCTGGTTAACTAAGGTTTTGACAGTTGTCGCACTCATTAGATTCAGTGTTCTCTATTTTGTTGCTAGTTTAGATTTTGCAAAGCCACGGGATTTCAGGCAGGCGATGACGACTATGGAGCTTACCTGAGCCGTCTGGTTAGGGAGCTATACTAAAACAACAAATTTGTTGTTTAACTCTATTTTAGGCTACATTAAAAACAAACGTGTTGTCAAAGTCGCACTATATTTTTTAATCATCCTGATTAACCATAGGGCGGTAAGTACTGCTTAAGCGTTCTTTTTCAGCTATGTAACTTGGACGATAACAGGGTTTCGAGTAGGTTATCAACATGAGGATTACTCAGTATCCTTCCACCAAAAAAGACATACTCCAATATTTACTCAAACAAGATCGAGCAACCGCACAGCAGTTAGCCGCTTCTTTGGAGATTAGTGCCCAAGCAACTAGACGACATCTTCAAGATTTGGAAGCAGAGGGTCTAATTGAACATAAGTCGGTACAACAGGGGATGGGTCGTCCCCAGCACCTCTATCAACTCAGTCAGCAAGGACGTTCTAGTGTAGCTGCCATTGTAGCCCCTAGCTTTCCTCAACGCTACGGTGAATTTGCCGTTTCTGTTTTGGATACCTTGACGGAAACAATAGGGAAAGAAAAAGCTAGCGAAGTTTTGCGCAAGCAGTGGGAACGCAAAGCGATCGAATATCGCGATCGCCTGGGTAAGGTTTCTCTGCAAGAACGCATGCACAGATTGGTAGAATTGCGCCAAGAAGAAGGTTACATGGCAGAGTTGCTGACAATAGAAGATAACAATCTTGGAAATGAGAAAAGGGAAAAGTTTTTCCTGGCAGAACATAATTGTGCTATCTCTGAGGTAGCGGAATCCTATCCCAGTGTTTGCGGACACGAACTAGAAATGTTTGCTACTGTCTTGCCAGATTGTACAGTAGAACGTACCCATTGGATCAATAATGGAGAACATCGCTGCGGCTACTTGATTCAATCTAAATGTAGCAGTACTATTTGATTCGTCAAGAAAGGCGATCGCGAATGAGATCAGAGGTCAGGGTTAACAATTAACAGCTAAATTATGAGCAACTCCTTGAATTAATTCAAAACTCGTTACTTCAAAGGATAAAGTAAGTATTCAAACGAAAATCATATTAAAATTAGTACCAGCTAATGAGCGAACAACCACAATCCCCGATTCAATTTTTAACCCCAGAACAGTCAGCAGATGTAGATAAAGCTTTGCTATCTTCTTCGGAAAAATTTCTCACTCGCTTAACTATTTCATCTTTGAGACTGTTGAAAATAATTGCTGAAGATAGAGGGGTTTCTCTTGACGAATTAACTCACGAGCAAGTGGTGGCATGGTTTGAGCAGGATGGTAAGATTCGAAGGGAACAAGGTGCAGATGCGGCGGTTTTGAAGTGGTGAGAAAGGAAGAAACATCCTCGCCGCGATCGATTTATATATCAGACAAAGACAATCTTTTCTCGATCGACTGCTTGTAAAATTCCAGTTTGATCGAGGCGTTAAACTTCTTTTGCCTTTATTTTTTCTATTTTTCTAGGAAATCATCTATAATCTTTAGCAATTTTAGTAACGCTAAGTAGGTAGATAAAATTAATTAGAAAATGGTTGAGAGAGAGGTTAGAGGTCAGAAGCCATAAGTAAAAACAAACAGCTAACAGCTAACTCCTCATTTCGGTTTTATATTTATTTATGCC
>JBFRWL010000025.1:0-3340 GCA_051439565.1 Prochloraceae cyanobacterium | reverse complement strand
CAATTGTAGATTAGACTGTATTTGGGAGTTGGCCTTTACGCAACCATTCAGTCATCTGAGCTGGAGTTTGAACGCGGTTCAGTTGCTCTTGCAGTTGTTTGCCCTCCAGCACTTCTTTATCTAACAAAATTTGGGCTGTCTCCTCCAGCAAGTCACGATTTTGTTCTAAGATGTTTAGAGCCATTTGGTGCGCGCCATCGACAATCTCTTTGACTTCGTGATCAATTTCTTCGGCTACCTTGGGACTTACCGTACGGCGAGGATTGTTCCATCCTGCTAAAAATTGCTGCTGTGTTTTTTCAAAAGAGATCGGCCCGAGTTGCTCACTCATGCCATAAAGAGTCACAAAACGCTCGGCAAAATCTGTCGCTTTTTGAATATCATCGCTGGCACCAGTAGAAACTTCCCCCAAGATTAATTCTTCGGCAGAGCGACCGCCCAACAGAGTAGTGATTCGCCCCCGCAGCTCGCTTTCGAGCATCAAAAAGCGGTCTTCTTCTGGTAATTGTAGGGTATAACCTAAAGCTCCTATGCCTCTAGGCACGACTGAAATCTTTTCCACCTTACCAGCACCAGGCATTATCGACCCGACAATAGCATGTCCTACTTCATGATAGGCAACTATCTTTTTCTCCACCTCATTAAGCACACGGGATTTTTTTTCCAATCCCGTTACAATGCGCTCGATGGCTGCGTTAAAATCAGCCATAGTTACTTGCTCCTGGTTTTGGCGAGCAGCTAATAAAGCAGCTTCATTGACCAAATTTGCCAGATCCGCTCCAGCAAAACCCGGGGTTCGGGCAGCTAGTTTAGCCAGCTCGACATCTTCTGCCAAAATGACTGCTAGGGTATGGACTTGCAAAATTGCTTCTCGACCCCTTTTATCGGGGCGATCAACTACAATCTGACGGTCGAAGCGACCGGGACGCAGTAAGGCTGGATCTAACACTTCTGGTCGATTGGTTGCAGCGAGCAGAATCACTCCCGTATTGGGTTCAAAGCCATCTAGTTGTGATAATAGTTGGTTAAGGGTTTGTTCTCGTTCGTCGTTCCCCCCGATCAGAGGTCCCGCCCCAACTCGGGATTTCCCCAAAGCGTCCAATTCATCTATAAAGACGAGACAGGGTGCTTGTTGCTTAGCTTGTTCAAATAGGTCGCGAACCCTAGCAGCTCCAACACCGACAAACAACTCGACAAACTCCGAACCAGAGATACTGAAGAAAGGTACATTAGCTTCTCCAGCGATCGCTCTAGCCAATAAAGTTTTGCCTGTTCCTGGAGGTCCTACTAGCAACACTCCTTTCGGAATTTTGGCTCCTAAGCGAATGTATTTTTCGGCACTTTTGAGAAAATCAATAATCTCTTGTAGTTCGGCTTTGGCTTCATCTACTCCCGCCACATCATCAAAAGTTACCCCAGTTGTGCCTTCGGAGTAAATACGTGCTTGACTTTTCCCGATCATGAGGGCATTTGGAGCAGCTCCCTGACCGCGACTCATAAGCCAACCCAAAATGCCCAGGAAGATTAGGAGAAACACAAACCAACTAAGTAAACTTCGTAGCCATCCCAGATCATTAGAAGGTTGCACCAAAAATCGTACATTATGCTCTCGGAGAATGTTAGGTAACTCCAAATCTGTCATAAGTGGAATAGTTTCCCATACTTGAGACGACTCAGTCTCCTTTCCTTCTTCTATTGGCTCGGATTTAAGAGTATAGCGAATGCGCTCAGAACTAAATTCCACTTGTTCGACTTGGCCCGCTTCCACCTGTGCTAGAAAATCACTGTAGGCTGTTTTCGAGTAGCGAGGTCGTCCAAATAAAAATAGATTCACCATGAGCAGTAGCCAGAACAAAAATAAAAAGCTGCAACCCAACTGTTTTGGTTCTGGGCTTTTCAAACCGCGATTGTTATTAGTATCGATAGGCATTTCCCCTGACTCCTTACAGACAATGATTAAATCAATTGATCTAAGCTAGATAACCCTTAAACCCTCGAACTATTTTGTCTTGCCAGCCGTGCCATCCTCGCTCCTCATCCGATTCCTGAAAAAATCTGCTGAGATTTATCCCTAATCCATGGGTTACTTCTCCTGCTGCGAAATTGCTTAATTCGATTTTGCAGTTGGCTTTTCCATAGTCCATGCTTACAAATGGCATACTTCTGCGATTGTCATCAGCTTGTGATTATTTCCATTTCCTTTTTTAAGTTAAATTATACGATAATAAATGGGCTTCAACCCATTGCATCTAAAGAAGTATTGTGGTTACATTTTGGTCTAGAAGATGGACAAGAGTGGACTTTGGGGGCTATTGCTAAAAAACTCAAGCTCAGTCGTGAGCGAGTCCGTCAGCTAAAACATCGAGCTTTGACAATTCTCAAGACTAAAAATCTTGGTTCTTTGCGGGATTATATTGCTGTTTAATTTGTCAGTAAGGACATCCAGCATCTGACTTAGAATAAAAGCAAGGAAGAATAAAAGAAAGTTGACCGAGATGAGAAACACAGGAATAGCATATATTTTGTGGAGTCTTAGCTTTCTGGGATTCGCGGGGATTCATCGCTTTTATCTCGGTAAACCCTTCACTGGAATTATCTGGTTTTGTACGTGGGGTCTATTTGGGCTCGGACAAATTGTGGACTTGTTTTTGATCCCAAAAATGGTAGAAGAGAAAAATTATGAATTAAGAGGAAGATTAGAGGAAAGAAAGTATTCAGAGCTTCCTTCTTACGACAGTTCTATGCTTCACCAATCACCCACTCATTTAATACTCAAACTGCTTTCTCAGCAACCAGAAGCAACTCTAGCCGATTGTGTTTTAGCTACAAGTGAGGAGACTTCAAAAGTTAAAGTGGTCTTGGAACAAATGCAACGAGAGGAATTAATCACGGTAGATAATAGAGAAACAGATGGAGCAATTGTCTATCGCATAATTTAGAACATTTTTACTACTAAAGTGCCAATAAAATGTTAGAATAAAACCTGAGAATGAAACAGATTAACGATTAAGTAGAAATTAGAAATTCAGTATCGAAGGGTAGTCCATAGAGTATTGAGGTATTTCTTGTCCGATAATCTTGTCTCTCGCAACACATCAAATATGAGAGGACAATAATTTTATGTCAATTTACGTAGGTAACTTAGATTACTCAATTGAGGAAGAAGACTTAAAGGAAGTCTTTGGGGAGTATGGAACGATCAAACGAGTTTATATCCCCACAGATAGGGAAACAGGTCGCGTGAGAGGATTTGCATTTGTGGAAATGGAATCCGAAGCCGATGAAGATAAAGCTATTGAAGATTTAGATGGCGCAAGCTGGATGGAGAGGACTTTAAAAG
>JBFRWL010000024.1:0-5967 GCA_051439565.1 Prochloraceae cyanobacterium | reverse complement strand
GAACTTTCGGGGAAACAAAGATAATATTGGAATATATAAAATATAAGTTACAAGATTACTATTTAGATGATGAAGAGAAATATGATGAACGATTTTTAAAGCAACTGAGATACTGGTATCAATGGTTTCCTTATAATGTAAGGGAGAAAGAATTTAGCAAGAAAGTATTTGAGGTGTGTCTGGCAGAAGAATTGGCAGAAGACTCCTTTGATTTTGATTATAGGGATTATAAGTATGATATGTCCAAACAACGGATAACGGCTCCTGATGCCCCTGAATTTGTTGAACCTTTGTTAAGATGGGCTTTATCAAAAGTAGATTGGAAATTGCTAACAAAGCAATTATTAAAGATGTTTGATATGGTTGATGCTGAGATATTTAATGAGAAATTAATGAAACGGGGGTATAGATAACTATGTCAATGTTTTGTTTCAAAGAACTCTTGTTTCAGTTACCTCATAAGGTCGATGAATATAAACTAGAAGGATATATAGAAGGAACTTTTTATCCTGAGAATCTGAACCAAGAAATGACTCCAGTTGTTGGGAGATTAGTCACATCAGATGAGCTTGACTTCCCGGCTTTTATGAGTTTTAGTTGCTGGAAAAAGATTCAAGAAAGAAAGGATTTTACTGAAGATAAGTCTTATTACTGGTTTATCTATTTTCAGACTAAAAGGAATAAAGAAATAGCAGAAGTTCAGTTAATAAGGCCAAAAATAGATAAACCTTATTTAGTAGATTTTGGAGGAACAATATTTAACCCGAAAATAGATTATATGAGGGTAAGAGGACGAATAAGAACAATTTTCAAAAAGTCTTTTTCTATTCAAGTAGAATGTTTTAGTAATTACGAGAAAGATTTATTATGTAAGCCTTTCACCCTAAAAATAGATGGAGCTTTACCAGCATCAGCAGCCCCCTCAGACTTCTGGGAAGTGGTTGGGGTCAGGAAAGGCCAAGTTTGGACTCTACTATCCGCTATCTTAGCGGATGAAGCTAAATTAATAGAATTAAAGATAAATCGTCGGGATATTCTGCGTGAGTTGCTGTTAGAAAAAACCGACATGAAGGCAGTCCCAAGTTACTTAAAAGAAAGAATAAATCCGACTCAGCTTAAGAAGGCTCTTGCCTTACCACCGCCACCTAAGAAGAAGAAGAAGAAAAAGAAAAAGCCAAAACCAAAACCAACACTTCGTACCATCCAGAAAGAGAAAGACCAAAACACTACAGGGAAAAAGTTTCGGCTTTATTGATAGGGGAGATCGCAATACTGCTCGGTTAAGAAAATTGGTTAGGCTTGATTAATGTTATCTCGGCATAAGTTCATCTGGGGATCTAAGAAAAACTTAGTGACAGGGAGATTGGTGAATTGGCAACGCCAAGGCTCAATCATTTGGGTATAGGGATTGTAGATAGCAATGAGATGACGCTTCTGCTTCTTGCGGATTAGTTGAACTTCAGTGTGAACCGTTCGTAACCAAACCACCAGGAGGCTATGAATTTGAGCGGAGATGGTCAAAGCCGAACGCTGTTGAATATCTTTGAGCTTGCTCTGTAATTCGAGTTGGGTGGCATCAATACGGCTCATTTCCTTGTCAAGAGCCTCACCAGCTAAATTCTTTTTTTGGCATTTATGTTGAATTTCTTGGATAATGGTCTGGTAATAATCAGTGAGTCGCCGTTGGTCACGATCAAGTTTACGCTGGAGACTCTGACACCAAGGGGAGAGTTCGTCGGAGATGGACTGGTGGGCTATGTGTTCAACCAGTGGCATGAGGGGGGTAGGATCTAATTGAAGTTCATCGGGAGTAGGGATGAAATCGCTGTCCCAAAACAGAGCATCCCCAACACTAACCCCTGGAACTTGGGTAAGTCCATTGAGCCAAAAAGAAATCAAGCCTAAACGTTTGTCTGAGGCAGAAGCGGTGTAGGCAACGTTGAAGCGACAGTAGGGAGTCCAAGCAGGAGTAGAAAGACCAATTCGGAGTAGTCCGTTTTGGGGAATTAAAGTGGATGAGATTAATTTCTCAAATCCTGATTGCTTTAAGTAACCAGAGTAATCAACAGCGAAACTAACAAAGCGACCTTGATTTGCGAGTAAGGTTTCACAGCGTTGGAAGATGTCGCTATTGTAACTAACTAGAGTACAGTCAGATTGTGTGGCTAGGGTAGAGAAAGCAACAGAATCGCTCACCCCTAAGATGTGGGCGGCCTCTGGGGATAAGGCAGCTTCTAGTCGGTTTTCTTGGGGAAATTCGGCTAGACCCCCTGAAACCGTAATCACTTGAGAGAGTGCGTCTAATAATGGGGAAGACATGGTTAATGATCTACTGAAACAACTTGTTTAAGCTTCAAAATCGTCGGCGAACAATTCTTGTTCATATTCTTGAATTTGAGAGTAGCGGTGTTTGGCGTGGAGTAATTGGTTGGCCAACTGCTCGAAAGCATCATCTCGTTCATTTTGGGATTGGTTTTGTAACCAAAGGGAGACGACCTCCTCACTGAAATCAAATTCTGAGTCCATTTGACCTAAAATGGTATCAATTTCCCCCACCACTAACTCGAAGAGGTTAATTTTCTCGTGCAGCACTTTGAGGATGTATTCTTCGAGACTGTTGGCATAACAGAAGTTAAAAATGTAAACATCTTGGGTTTGGCCAATGCGGTGCAGCCGTCCGATGCGTTGTTCAATACGCATGGGATTCCAAGGCAAATCGTAGTTGACGATAGTATTGGCAAATTGCAAGTTGCGTCCCTCACCACCGGTCTCCGAAGCCAGCATAACAGGGACGGAATCACGCCATTGTTCAATAGCAGCATCTTTGGCTTTGAGGGAAAGATTGCCACGAAATTCTGTATGTTCAATGCCGGCGGACTGTAACACTCTAGCTAAATAGGATTGAGTGGCACGATGATTAATGAAGACTAAGGTTTTGCTGTTTTTAGCTTGAGTCAGTAGGGCGACTAATTGTTGTGCTTTGACACTTTCAGTGACCTGAGTGGCCCACTTGCCCAAAAATTTTAACTCATCATGGTCGAAACGTTTTTCTAAGGTCACTAGAGTTTCTTGTAAAGCCGGGGGACTACTCCCTGCCCTCATTAAGAGGTTGTTGCGGGTCAACTTATCGAGTTCAGTGGGATGTTGTCGCAAATAAGCGTTAATCGCTAAATAAAGTTCAAGTTCTTGGGGACTGGGTTGGCAGACAATGGTACTAGCAAAGCGTTTAGGGAGTTTGACATCGACCCCAGAACGGGTATTGCGAACCATGACCTCCCCCATCAGTTGTCGTAATTGAGCGGGGTTTTTAACTCGTCGTCCATCTTTGGATTTTATATATTCTCGTTTAAACTGAGCTTCTGTGGAAAGTAAACCTGGCTTGAGGAGGGTGAGCAGGTTGTACAATTCTATGAGGTTATTCTGTACAGGGGTCGCCGTTAGCAGCAAGATAAACCGCTTCTGGAGGCTGTTGACCAATTTCCAATTGAGAGTAGAGCGATTTTTGAGATGGTGGGCTTCATCAACTACGACCAAATCCCATGGACGGCTAGTAACGTATTGCCAATGAGCTTTATGTTTGGCCGCAGGCAGAGAAGCCACAATCTGGTCATTAACTGTCCAAAATTGGGATGGAGGAACGTCTCTACTATCGGTCGTCTCGGTCATAATCCCAAATTTGGAATCTAATTCTGATTGCCATTGGGAGACAAGAGTAGCCGGGGTTAAGATCAAAAGGGATTTGATCATGCTGCGACAGAGATACTCTTTACAGATAATCCCCGCTTCAATGGTTTTACCTAAGCCCACCTCATCGGCTAAGATGGCTCTTCCCCCCAAATGTTTAATCACTTTCTTAGCCGTTTCCATTTGATACCAATGTTTATCAATGGAGTTGAGTTCATTGAGACAAATTAATTCGTCGTAATCAGCACAGATAGCTAACTTCAACAAAGATAATCTCGCTTCATAAGTGCTGAGGCTTTCGAGGCCCGACGATGGCTCAGCACTTATGGGGATGGAACTGTTAAACTGAAAAGTCGAAGAAAGTTTCAAGGTAATTTCCGAAAAATTCATGGCTGGTGAGAGGATAAGCCTTTTATTATAACCCTTTGAGCATTTGTTCTAGGGGAACAACGTTTCGTTGTCTCAAAACTTTGGAACCATATGGGACTGGAACCATAACTTTGCAGTGATTGGAAGCATAACCTTGCAGTAGAAAAGGCTCAAAGCCTGATTCTGTCGTTGTCGAAAATCCACTACTCAAGGGAGATTGGAAGCATAACCTTGCAGAAAGTTCAAAATGGAAGCATAAGGCTTCAGTGAGTCCAGAAAATTTGATGACCTTTTCGGCTAAAAATTTACAAATTTTTACCTGGAGAAGCCGTTGCACTGGCTCCTGCGTGTCTGCTAGTTAACCATCAAAAATGATCGTTTTTTGAGGAACTTTTCGGGTAAAACTTAGGTAGGTTCTTGCTTTTGGACTGCGATCGCTTAAATTAAAATGGCGATCGCAGGATAGTTTTAGAATAAGCAAATGGATACTATAAAAGGCTATTTGTCAAGCTTTGCCAAAATGGAAGCATAATCTTGCAGTGGGAAAATGGAAGCATAAGCTTGCAGTTACTGCAAAGTTATGCTTCCAGTCTCAAATAAGATTGCACTGAGTCCTCAAAAATGAAACCATTAAAAGAGTCTGATAAGGATTCTTTTGGGACCCTTTTTTCTGCTACAATTAACTCTGTGTGAGGATTCCAGCTTTTTTATCTGTATCCCCGGTGGCTCATAATGTCTTCCCTTGTTTCCTCTACCAACGCAAAACCAGTCCTCGATACAGCGACGGCTCATTTGAACGTCTTTGAGAAGTTTCTCAAACATCATGTGGGGGAAGGCTCCGCCGAAAACGACACGATTAGAACCTACCGTTGTCATATCAAACAGTTTCTGCGATGGTGTCAGGATGCAGAACTTAACCCCATTGAAGCCACTTTTAACCAGCTAACAAGGTTCCGTCATTGGCTGATTCATCAACAACAGTATCAAACCGTCACTATTTCCCTTAAGCTGACCATATTACGCCGTTTTTACGATGGTTTACGACAATACGGCTATGTTGTCATTAATCCGGCTCTGGGACTCTAGCCCCCCACAGAAGTCAAAGATCCCGCAGCCACCATCAATTTCCTCGAAAATGAGGAAATGAAGCGATTACTCGATAGCCTTCCGGTTGAGAACACCGTCCATGCCCTACGAGATCGCCTCTTAATTTCCCTGATGGTTCTCCAAGGCTGTCGTACTGTAGATTTACACCGAGTGGACATGGGGGGGATAGTAAAAAATGGTAAAAATGTGGGCTTGCGAATATCCTCAAAACGCCACCTGAGAATAGTGCCACTAACCCCCGACTTAGCCAAATTACTGCAACGTTATTTGCGTGCTAGACGCAAGGCAGGAGAAACGTTAGGGGAGAAAACACCAATTTTCATCTCAGTGTCTCGCAGCAATCCAGGAAACCGTTTAAGCCGTCGTTCCATTCGTCGCATCGTGGACAAATATTTAAGTGCAATCGGGTTAAAGGAGTTACCCCGAAAAAACTCGAAAAAGACGAAAAGACTAACAGGAAAACCAGAAAATAATAATCTACCAGCCAAAGCCCCAAAATCATCACAATTTTCAAGACATAAGCCTAAACCTAGAAAACTTAGCGCACATTCGTTGAGACACACAGCCGTAACCCTGGCCATGCGCGCCGGGGCAACATTACTGCAAGAGCATGATTTACTGGGGCATACTGACCCCAAAACCACCATGATCTACGCCCATATCGGCGATCGCTGGAGTCATAATCCGGCACTGTTGTTGTCGGTGAATCAACCGAAATTGGAAGAAAATCTAACCAGAAGAATCCAGCGATTGCAAAAATCTTTAAGACGGATAGATACTCTCAATCTAACTCTCAATGAAGAGGAA
>JBFRWL010000023.1:0-4208 GCA_051439565.1 Prochloraceae cyanobacterium | reverse complement strand
ACTGTCTTCAATCAGAAGATCGTTTGCCAGACTGAGTTCTACTACTGCTTCGGTATCTTTGACGTAATCTTGAGAGAGAACATCAAATATCCAGCGTAACTGTTCCCGTTGGGACATAGCAGTTTTGGGTCGTTCTGTCAGAGTCAGCACCGCACATTTTTGTTGTCTTCCTGGCAACCAAATGGTATCCTGACTGCCTCGATGTTCCGGACAGGCGGGTTCTTCGATACCGTCGGTGAGGACGGTAACGATATGCTTGTCGTTGTTTACTACTTCATCAAGAACAAAACCATCTTGTGATTCCCTCAGAGAAAATAGTTGGGGTTTTGGCGGTAGGGGGATGGCAGGGGAATGAAACTTGTACCACAACCAACTCCACAATTCATCGCCCGATAGAGGTTGGGCTGCTAGTCCCAGTTTGTTGTTGAGCAGAGTTTCCCAGTTAACGAACCCCCGATTGAATGCCTGTAGAAATAATTGTTGGTAGAATCGTTCTTGGTAGACGCGAGCGTTACCTGAAAACCAAGTTAGAGCCTGTTTGAATTTGGTAGTCACCAATTTAATCGACCGACTGGTCAGGTCGCTAGCAGTCGCTCCTGCATTTTCATCGTAAGTCCAGGTACAAAACAAGGTACTGTTCCACCACTGCTTAATTCCCTCATCGTGTAGTTCTCTGACTCGCTTTTGTTCGTTACGAGTTAGAACTGCCACAGGGAGAAGCTCGCATTCATCGGCGTACTCGGTTAACTCCTGCTGGCGGGGAAGATCGTTACCGAATTTTTGGGTGTGAATGGTCAATCTTTCTCCTGGCAAAACTTCTTTCAACCCTTCTTCTAAAGCGATCGCATAATTACTCACCTCAGTGCGTTCGAGGTTATTGTGATAGCCAGGAGTTTTGAAGGGGAAGACAATCTGGAAAGTACTACCCCGAGTGAGGAGGAGTCCTGATACTTGGTAGCCATCTTTCTCAATGGCAATGAGGCAAACTAAATCTTGAAAATTCTGAAATGGCATAAACCTATACTGTTGACCTTTTTGATTGGTTTTAGTTAAGGGTTTGAGACGAGCAGTAAGGGTATTGTCGGGAATTTGCTTTCTAAGATAGGCAGGGCGGTTTTTTATCAGAGGGGAAATGTAAGGTAAATTAGCCGAGTACCAATCTTTACCTGGGGGAAACACAAAGCGATCGATAAACTGGTGGGGATGCTTCCCTGTCAGAATCCACCAGCTAATACAGAACCAGAGCGATACGGTGGCAAACGCTCCCAAGCCAAAGTCAAAAAAGCCTAAAGTAAGAACGTAGCTGATGATTACCAGTACCGACCAGGGAATTAACTGATTGGCAGGAATGAATAGAATAGTCGGCTGCTGTCCCAATAACTGATTGATGCTGATTAAATCGCGATCGGGATCTTTTTGCATAAGTAGTTAAACATAATTATGAATGTATAGTTGGGTAGAGATATAGAGCTAATAACAGAAATTAAATTTAGGATACGGCGATCGCTTGTCTAAGCCGTCCCTGCACCTGCGATTAAAATTGTTAATACGTCAATACCCATAATTGTCCCAAAGGCGATAACGATAGTACCGATGATTGGTCTGGGGTCGTTTCCTTGCTGTGCTTGAACGATGGCAAAGATCCCAGCAGAAACTACGAATACAACAAAAGCAACTCGCAGAAAGTCAAAGATTAAAGCTACACTTTCGGCAGGTAATGCGCTTGATGTACCGCCGATAACGTCAGTGACTCGGTTTTCTAAATCTTGAAGAAATAAGGCGTTAGCTGGTTCGATCATTCCGACTACCATCGTTAATCCCAAAACCAATACTCCGACGTGCCAGATACTAATGCGATGTCCGATGGTTTTTTCTACAAAGGGTACGACCTTGGCACAGTAGTACATTGCGCCAAAAACCAGAGCCAAACTGGCAAGAACAAAGACAAAAAAAGCATCATTGAGAGTTAAATAAACTACTCCTGCTGTTACTCCTGCGGCGTAGGGCAAATCGCTGGGACGAATTTTGAGGTATTTCATCAGCGAATTAACGGTTTTTTGAGTAGCTATTTTGCTTTGAAATGGTGCGGGGGGTAAATCTAATCTTGTTTGCATTTTTTTAATTTTTTATTTGACTGAAGAAGCGTACAAGATAAATATATGTTTGGTTCTATAGCTACGTCTTATGACAAATTAACCCTACCTTTTAGTCTTTTTGTATAGTTTTTATTGAGTAATTTTTTTTGAACAATATGGCACACAGCAAAATAATAATCACAAATTCAATGACTGCTCGAGATCATTACCGACAGTAGTAAAGCCCTTTAACTAACCTCTTCTGCTGTATCGTCCAATTAATTCGGCATGGGCAAGAATATGCCCTGACATTGCTGTTTCTACCTGTGCTTTCGTTGCTCCTGATTCTAGTTTTAACATTGTATCCAGGGCATAGAGCTTGAAAAAGTAACGATGAGTTCCTCCAGGAGGACAAGGTCCACCATAGGAAAGCTTTTTAAAATCATTTAAACCTTGAAAACCATCAGAGATATGGCGCTCGCTGGTAGAAATATTTTCAGCTAAAGAAAGAATTGTGGTCGGTAAATTATAGACAACCCAGTGAACCCAAGTTTTTCTTGGGGCATCGGGATCGTCACAAATTAAAGCGAAGCTTTTTGTACCTGCTGGCGGTTCATCCCAATTCAGAGGCGGAGAGATATCTTCTCCATCGCAGGTGTACTTAGAGGGAATTAATTGATTGGGTTCAAAAGCAGAGCTGGTTATACTTCAGACGGTCATAATTTGAGCTTTATCAAAAGTCTGAAATCGTAAGGTGAGCAAAGAATCCAATTCCTTCTTGTGCTTCCCATGAGCTTCTTCAATACAAGTGGCAATGGCTGTCTTAAAAAGAGAAAATTCAGGATAGTATTTTGAGTACAAACATTTCTTCTTGACGAACTTCCAGAGCCGTTCTATGAGATTGAGGTTGGGGGAATAGGATGGCAAATAGAGCAACTCTATGCCGAGAGAGTCGGCTAATTCCTGCACCAATTTACATTTTTGATATCTAGCATTATCCAGAACCAGAGTAATGGGGATGCTCAGACCTAGAGCTGCTAATTTGCGTAACAGTTGGCAGACGCTTTCGGCATTAATATAAGTGTCGTTAGTGACCGTGACCACTTCATGGGTGATAGCATTTAAAGCCCCTAAGACATTAAACCTTTTCCGTCCTGATGGAGACTTAATAAACACTCTCTCAAAACACCACAAAAATCCCAGAAAGGCCCCCATCACAAAGTGGGCTGCATCCACAAAGAAAACTGCTCTCTCTCCCACTTTAGCCTCGGACAGTCTAGGTGAGAGTTTCTCTTGTTTATACTGTGACTGCACCTCTGGGTCGGCCTTACCGGGCAGAAAGCCGACTTTTAAACATCGCATCCCCATTGATTTCAAGAATTTTCGGACTTGGGTGGGCTTGCGCTTAAGCCCCGTGAGATGTTCAATGGTGGCGATCGCTTCGGGGATTGTGGCGGGGGGATGTTCCCGAAAATAGGCTTCTAGAGTTTGGACATGGGACATCAACTCACTTTGAGGACGGTAGAAATTGACTTGTTTGAGGGCTTCGATTCCCCCACACTGATAATCTCGCAAATAGCTGCGCAAGGTGTTCTCAGAAATCCCGACCAACTCCGCAATCTTTCGGTGCGGAAGTTGATGACTTTTTAACCAGACCGCTTCCATCTTCCTTTGGACACGAGGATGAGGATGATGAAACCTTTCGTAGTGGAGGGCTTGCCTCTCTGATTCCGTAAACTCGATTGAGATCATGCACCTATTTCTGCAGTTCGTTCCTTTAAGATGCTTAGTGTAGAAACATCTGCAGAAAAACGCAAGTTACGACCGCTCAAAGTATATCAAGTATCTACAACCAGTCCAAAACGGACGGCTGAAAGATTCGAGGCTACCTCGAATCTCGCGTCCTCCTGGAAGTAGTAGATGCGCCGACAGGCGCCAATGTAGTCGAAAACTAGCTAATACCACAAGCACCTCTCATGAGGGAGATCGTTTGATTTCAGCCTACAGTATTAGTGTTGTTTAGAAGCCCGTGTGGGTTTACCCCACGGGAGTGTCACTAATGAAACCAACGTTTAAAACTAGACTGGCTTGGGAACAAGCACAGGTACTAATGCAACCTGCATTGCTAAGGGT
>JBFRWL010000022.1:0-5845 GCA_051439565.1 Prochloraceae cyanobacterium | reverse complement strand
GCACTGATTCGCCATTGGCCTGTTCTGCGTCGGTGGCTAGAGGAGAATCAAAAGTTTCTCAGACTCGCCCACAATATTGAGGAAGCAGCTCAAGAGTGGCAAGAGAAAGGCAAAAAGGGGGATGACCTGCTGCGAGGACGAAGGCTAAAGGAGGCAAAAGACCTTCTTCTGCCTACTTCGACTGTACATCTACCAAGGCTTGCCCAAGAATTTATCAAGGTGAGCCAAAAAGCTCACAGAATCTCTCAGTTGAACAATGGACTGGTAGTTATCTTTTCGCTAGCTGGTATTACAACTGTTAGTGTCGTGGTTTGGCAGCTATTAGAAGCGCAACTGTTTCAAGTGGTAACGAACGCTGCTTTATCCGGTACTTGCGATCCAAAAATGCCGAACAGCTTATCTAAGCTTCTGAACAAAGCAGAGCAAGCAAGAAATGTGGACAAGGTACTAAGTTACTATCCAGCGATTTTGGCTGAGGCTAATAATTGTCAACAAGCGATCGCAAAAACACCTAGAGAGTTTCAACCACAAGCTCTGCAAAAAGTACGGCAAATTCAAGGGCAAGCTAAAGCCTCTCTCGTAAAATTGATTAAAAAAGATAGATTACCAAAGCTTGAAAAAGAACTCAGTCAGGGAGATTTTGGACAATTCAAAGAGGACGCGGGAGCAACACAGTTTGAAGAGCAGTACACTCCGGGAGCTTTACGAACAACCTACCAACTAGTGATGCAAAACTTTGGAGTCGGAGCAGACTTAAACCGAGATGGCTTGCTCCAAGCTGGAGAAGCAAAAGTGATACCTTGTGAAATCCTGAAGGAAATTGAAAGAATGTGGCGGAGTAATACCCAGGGGCGATGTGACTGGTATGGTTCTGAGCATCCCTACATCCAGCCTGAATGTGAAGAACTACATGGAGAAACTTTAACACCCTTGGTATTTAATCCCCCCTACGTTGCAAAGCGACGACTAGAAAGCTGCCAGATTGGTTCAAGGGCAGAAATTGAGGAACATGAATTGGAGTAACTGAGATGAAATCAACCTTTAGTATTGCTGCTGTAATCAGTTGCTTGTGCATTTTAGCAGCAGGAGCATTAAGTTATGAACAACGAGTTCCTTCAGCCCTACAGATTGTTAATTTTGAGGGTAAAGGAATAACTCTGAGCCATGAGGATCTGCGTCAAAGGGATATTAATAGAACAATGAAAATGGAAAGATACGACGATGTCTTATTTGTTCCAGGGAATAACAAATCCTTAGCTAAACTTGCTGCCCTCGATTATTCTCCTGAAGACTATGACGGTCTAATAGTGCAAGCTGGTAAAGACTTGAAAGATTCTGAATACATATTTCCTTGTAAAGGTGCAGGTGTCTTGACGCTTGCTTGGCGAGAAGCAGGTACTCTCAATGAAAGGTCATGCAGGGAGGGAGTAGCGGTCAATCCTAGTAAAGATTTATTGGCTTTATGGCAAAAACCTGATTTTATCGGGATCTTTCAGGCAGAGAAACAGTTTCTGAAAGCAGAAGCCTCTCCTTATCAGATTGTGATTGTTCCCGATCGCGTATTAACCTTAGTTAAAACTGCCAATTCTGACACTGGTATATTTGTCTATGTTGTCCTTGGTAATGTCAATATTAAATCGGCTCAACATCCAGCCGGACGGCAAGTTAGAGCAGGGGAAAGATATGCTTACCCTGAAGACAAGATTACACCTATAGACCACTATCAACTTCTGAATTCGCCAGAAATTCAGGACTTTTTAAATCCTAACAACTGGTTGTCATCCGACCTCGCTCCTCGAGTTTCTGCTGGAATATACGATCAACTAAAACAACAGCGAGCAGCCGTGGATATTCTGATAGCAAGCATACGCCAATCACAGACAGTCAGCTTAACCTCACTAACCCTTAACCCAATCAGTGTCGAAGGTGGTTTGACTGCACAGGGATGGATAGAGTTAAGCGATTCGGCTCCTGAGGGGGGAGCAATCGTCAGCCTAGTCAGCAGCGATCTACAAGTAGCAAGCGTTCCAGGAAGAGTCACAGTTCCAGCAGGGCAAACTATGGCCAGCTTCGGAATCAATACTCGTGAAGTCACAAGCCCAAGACAAGCGATCGTTACTGCCTCTTATGAAGGTGTAAATCGAGAAGCTCTCCTAGAGGTGAACCCACCACCAGTTACACCGCCAGTTACACCATCAGTTACACCACCAGATCCAGCAGCGCAGCGCATTGACTTTAACCTTGTCTCTCAGGAATCTGAGTTTGAAGGACGCGTTCAGATTGTTGGGGTAGTTGAAAATATCGGACAGGGTGCTTTCGAGTCGCGCCAAGGTCAACAAAAGGTACAACTTTATGAGATTAATCCTGGTGGTCGTCCACAGTTGGTAGCCGAGAAACCCTTCCAAAACCTCTCCCCAGGACAAGAAGTCGAAGTTGTCTACGAGCGGAACTGGGATACCTCATCACCATCGGAAGGAGAGTTTCCTCCCACCTACAGGCTAGATATCAGCTACGCTCCTGACAGTGCGATGGATGGTAATCCTCAAAACGACGATACCAACAACAGCAACAACACTAAGGAACGGAGTGGCAGCGATATCAATAGTTTGTTTCCCAAACCCAGAGAGGATTCGGTATTACCACCAGATCCAGCAGCGCAGCGCATTGACTTTAACCTTGTCTCTCAGGAATCTGAGTTTGAAGGGCGCGTTCGGATTGTTGGGGTAGTTGAAAATATCGGGCAGGGTGCTTTCGAGTCGCGCCAAGGTCAACAGAAGGTACAACTTTATGAGATTAATCCTGGTGGTCGTCCACAGTTGGTAGCCGAGAAACCCTTCCAAAACCTCTTCCCAGGACAAGAAGTCGAAGTTGTCTACGAGCGGAACTGGGATACCTCATCACCATCGGAAGGAGAGTTTCCTCCAACCTACAGGCTAGATATCACCTACGCTCCAGACAGCGCGATGGATGGTAATCCTCAAAACGACGATACCAACAACAGCAACAATACTAAGGAACGGAGTGGCAGCGATATCCATAATTTGTTTACCATACAAGAAGAAGGCCCCATTTGAAACGATGAAGGCTCTTGATAGGGGTTGGCAACGATTCGGTCGAACCAGAGTTCGCCCTCTTAGCCTTAAATCACTTAAGTAAAGTTCCAAACGATTAACAAATTGTCCTATTTCCCATAACCCCCCAATGGGTATAAGAGCCAGAAGCTAGGCAGTGAAATACTTTTCTCCCTAATTCCCCGTTCTACGGATAACGGGGAATTGACCTGATTTATTCCTGGGTTAGTGCGAAGGCGCGAGATTTTGATTCGTTCACGCTATAAATTTTATGATTTGACTCACAGATAACGAATCAAAATCTTTCACTACGTCGCCCAATCGCACTTCTTGACTTAAGAAACAGCAAATTCAGTATAGGGGCGAACACTAGGAGGATGAAAAGCTAAAACAATTTTATCTTTAGGAATTCCTGCTGCTAGTAAGTCGTTGGTAATACCGTCTTCTATGCCATCTCTTTGAATCCAAATTTTATCATTGATAAGGGCGCATCTAGCGGTTGGGGGAGGGCTAAAAAAGGCGGGCGATCGCTAACGATGAAGTATAGTAGATGATAAAAAGTTAGATAATTTGAAGATTGGATACCATATTTGTTAGAACAATTTAATCTTAATACTCCCAAATGGCAACAGCATCTCTGCTTAATCAAAGAATCTTTATCCTTGGAGTCAATGGTCTGGGCTTCATGGGTTCTAGCACTAGCGTTAGCCAAACAACTCGTAGAACAAGAGCTGACCAGACGTGCTCAATTGCCGACTGCATGGACAAGGTGTAGCCATTGTGGTACTCGCCTACGGAGTAAAGGAATGCGCTCTCGTCAGATTCAGACTAAGGTCTGCATGGTACATTGGCAACGTCGAGTGGGACGTTGTCCCAAAGGTTGTCAAGGAACTCAGGTAATACCATTAGACATCGCCCGATTAGATTAAGAACCATCAGCAAACCAGTCTAGAATTAATACGACTAACCTGTTTATTAGCAGTATTTGTTCCCTTTGAGACAGTAACAGTAATAGCTCAACGATTTACCGGAATTCAACTAACGGCGCAAACTATTTGGAGTTGGGTTCAATTCTGGGGAAAACAGGCTATGGATCAGCTCCAAGAGGAAATGGCACAGCTAGCTGATGGGCAAGAGCCAAATCCTGAGCATCTCAAGTCGAACTTGGCAGAAATGCCCTTAGTAATAGGGGCGGATGGAGTAATGGTTCCAAGGCGACCCGCTCAAGGTCAGCCTAACGGTACTTAAACAATCTTATAAGTCAAAATAAGGTAAAATACTTTTGTTAGTTGGCTTTTACGTTTTAGTTATAGGCGATCGCGAGCTATGAAAGAAACTACTCCCGCAGCTATGCCTCCTTGTTTCGACAGATGGTGTAAAAAGTTCGATGAGCTACTAAGGACTAAAGCACAAAAAAGGGAGTTCAGAAACTATTTAGGGGGATTATTGGGTGAAAGTGAACGAAAAAATATAGATCAGATGGCTTCTGACTCAATAGGTGTAACTTACCACAAGTTGCACCATTTTTTAACTGAAGCAACCTGGTCGGCAGATGAAATAAACGATCGCCGACTCTCCGTGATGAACAAATGTAGTCAAACTAGGATTAGTAGAGGATTCAGCCTAATTATTGACGATTCAGGACATAGGAAAAGCGCACCGCCCCGTCTGAGGTTTCCTCAGACATAGGGACGGAGCAAGAAGTGGTAATTTTACAGCAGGGGTAGGTCGCCAGTACATTGGAGAAATTGGTCAAACAGATAATGTCCATGTAGTAGTAACAACTCATCTTTATGATGGAAAAAAAAGTCTTCCCTTAGATATTAAATTGTATCAACACAGCACATCCTTACCAGAGGGAAAATTTGACCCAAAGTTTAAGAAAAAACCAGAGTTAGCTTTAGAACTGATAGATAAAACTCTTGAGCGAGATTATCAACCTGGAATAGTATTAATAGACTCAGGCTATGGTAATAATACATCTTTTCTAATGAAACTAGAAGAAAGGAAATTAAAATACTTAGGAGGACTGGCTAAAAATCGTAAAGTACAAGTTATTTCCGACTCAGAAAAAAGCCAAGAAATAAGATTAGATGCTCTAGCGGAATCCTTGTCAAAAGAAGCTTTCACTGAGATTAGAATTAAAGGTGAAAAACCTAGAACTGTATGGGTGGCTGTTTTTGAAGCGGAACTATCTCGATTAAAAGGCAGTAGAAAGATCGCTATCGTCATGAATGCTTCTACTTTTAAAGATGCCGAAGATATTGATTATTTTATTACCAATTTTAAACCATCATTAGTGACTCCACAGTGGGTAATTGATACCTATTCTCAAAGAAACTGGGTAGAAGTTTTCTATAGAGAAGTCAAAGGTTGGCTAGGATTAAAAGAGTACCAAGTTAGAAGTTTAAGGAGTCTAAAAAGACATTTCATCTTAGTCTTTTGTGCTTATACATTTATACTTTGGCATAAGCTTACTGGTGGTTTAAGAAGGCGTTGGGCGAATAAATCTTTAGAGACCTTTCCTGAAGCATTAGAAGCGTTTCGTACAGCCATATCTTTTCGTTTTGTCGAGTGGCTCTCTCATAATCGTGACCTGTTTACTGCTTATAAAGCGAGTTTAGGCTATATTTGGGCTTAATTTTTGTTTAAGTACCGTTAGTGGAAATAAAAAATCTCCGTGTCTCTCACGGGAAGGGGGGATTTTAAATAACTTATTTAGCTAAAAATCTTATCTCACGGGATATGTCCCCCATTCCCGCTCCGCGTCACCG
>JBFRWL010000021.1:0-19322 GCA_051439565.1 Prochloraceae cyanobacterium | reverse complement strand
AAGAGACAGCTATCCAGGAGACGTATTTTACCTTCACTCTCGCTTGCTAGAACGAGCCGCTAAACTTAACGATCAATTGGGCGCAGGCAGCATGACGGCACTGCCGATTATTGAAACCCAAGCAGGTGATGTTTCTGCTTACATTCCCACTAACGTAATTTCGATCACTGACGGTCAGATTTTCCTTTCTTCCGACCTATTTAATTCTGGTTTCCGCCCCGCAATTAACGCCGGTATTTCCGTTAGCCGCGTCGGATCTGCTGCCCAAACCAAGGCAATGAAAAAAGTAGCAGGAAAGTTAAAGCTGGAGTTGGCTCAGTTTTCTGAGATTGAGGCATTTTCTCAATTTGCTTCTGACTTAGACGAGGCAACCCAACAACAGCTAGCAAGGGGTAAGCGCTTGCGAGAACTCTTGAAGCAGCCGGAAAACGCGCCCTTGTCTGTATCAGAGCAAGTAGCATTGGTCTATGCTGGTCTCAATGGTTATCTAGATGATATCGAGCTGGAAAAAATCACCGAATTTGCTCAGGGATTGCAAGAATATCTTAAAACTAGCAAAGCTAAGTTTGGCGAGATTATTGCTGGAGAGAAGAAACTCACCGAAGACGCAGAAAATTTACTCAAAGAAGCTCTCTCTGAGTATAAGCAAGCATTTTCAGCTTAATCGTCAGCGAAGAGCCAGGAGGCAGGGAGCAAAGGATTGAGGGAGACAAGGGGAATAAAATTACTTCTCCATCCTCCCCAAACTTCTCGCATTTCCCCTGCCTGAATTGCGCCTCAGCTCCTCAGCTCTCCTCACATAATTCGGTCATTAGTCAGCGATTAGTAGAAAACATCACGGACAACTGACTGCTGACATAAAGACATAAGGACAAAGGACAAAATCATGCCTAATCTCAAAGCTATTCGCGATCGCATTAAGTCGGTCAAAAACACGAAAAAAATTACAGAGGCAATGCGTCTAGTAGCAGCAGCCAAGGTACGTCGTGCTCAAGAACAAGTAACTGCTACTCGTCCCTTTGCTGACACCTTGGCACAAGTCCTCTATGGCTTGAAAAATCGACTTCGGTTTGAAGAAGCTGACCTGCCTCTGCTCAAGCAAAGGGAAGTCAAACGTGTAGGGCTTTTAGTTGTGACTGGCGATCGAGGTCTGTGCGGCGGCTACAACACAAATATCATCCGCCGTGCCGAACAACGGGCTGCTGAATTAAAATCTCAAGGGATAGATTACACCTACGTACTAGTTGGGCGGAAAGCGACCCAATATTTTGAGCGTAGAGGAGAGCCGATCGACATTAACTACTCTGGTCTAGAACAGATTCCCTCAGCAGCCGAGGCTTCTGAAATTGCTGACGAACTGCTGTCATTGTTTCTCTCCGAGATAGTCGATCGGATTGAGTTGATTTACACTCGCTTTGTCTCTCTGATTAGTTCTCGACCAGTAGTTCAAACTCTTTTACCCCTGATCCCCCAAGGATTAGAAGTAAAAGATGACGAAATCTTCCGACTGACCACCCGTGAGGGTCAATTACGCGTAGAACGAGAGAAAGTTACCACGCAAGTAAGTACTTTCCCTCAGGATATGATTTTTGAGCAAGATCCGGTACAAATTCTCAATGCCCTCTTGCCACTTTATCTGAACAACCAGTTATTAAGAGCTTTACAGGAATCAGCTGCTAGCGAACTAGCGGCGCGGATGACAGCAATGAGTAACGCTAGTGATAATGCCTCTGAACTGATTGGTACTCTTACCTTGTCTTATAACAAAGAACGACAAGCAGCAATTACTCAGGAAATTCTGGAAGTAGTTGGCGGTGCTAATGCCCTTTAACCTTCTGTGGCGGAAGACAGCAGGTTAGATTGTCGGTAATAATAATAAACCCTTTTTATCTTCCGCTCCCCTGCTTGATCTCAACCGAAAACTTTTCTTAACTGAACAGTATTGGGATGGACGCGATCGCTCAGGGCAACAGGATTGAGAAGCGATCGCCTTGGTCTGTTGACCCATTTACTCTTCCTCTTGTTCTTCTTCCTCCTCCTGACTAGGATAAACAAAACTATTAGAGCGTCCAGTCAGAACCGATTTGCCCAGAGATAGTGCTTTTTGAGCTTGCAGAGCAGCTTTGCGCTTCCAGTAAGCTTTGCGATGATTGCGTTTTGATTTAGATGTTTTCTTCTTAGGTACAGCCATAATTAATCTTTATAATGCCTACAACCTTTCTATTTTACGTGTAAAGTTAACAGATTGGACAGAGCGCAACCTTAGAATAACAATGCTAGGAGTTACGCACCCAGAACTTAAAAACGGCTGTAATCCTCCGTTCCCCGTTCCCTGTTCCCCGTTCCCTATCTTCTAAAACCTTGATTTGTCGTTTTACTGCGTAAGTCCTAAATGCATTGATATCTTTTCACCTACGAAGTCGGGGGTCTCCTACCGCGAAATGCGGTAAAGCGACCTCGTGTTTCTCCTTTTTAAGCAAGCTAAGGTTTGGTTTTGACACTTACAGGTCCATTTACCAAAGTTTGACAAGCTAAGCGATAACTATCTGGTTTTCTTTTGAGCTTTCTTTTTTCAAATTCGGTTCGTTCAGAGAGATTTTCCATACCTTGAACAATCTCAACGATACAGGTGCCGCATTGCCCGCATCCTCCACAATTGGTCAGTTTGCCTTTAAAGGTATAAAGGTCAATGCGATTTTGCAGGGCTTTTTCCCTCAAGTTAGCACCATCAGCGGCAACTACTTCCTGATTTTCCTTCACAAAGGTGATATTAGCCATTGATATTCCTTACGCTTAGCCTTTTTTAAATTTTAATTAAGAAACTATAAATACGTACTGACTGCAGTTCTGAGTTATCGAGATAAGATGACCAACCAGCAATTAAAAGATGTGTTTCTAAGGCGTGGAAAACATTCGGAGAAAATTTCTTGGTTGGGAGATGAGCAGACAAAGGAGAGGGGTCAGAGGTCAGAGGTAACAGCTAACATCTAACACCTAACACCTGTCTTCACCGAGTAGTTTGCTCTCCAGACCTAGCTTAAGGTACCTGGAAGATTCGACTATTTGGCAGATTGCTGACTGCTCGCTGCAATTCATTGAGCGCCTGATTGTAGCCGATAATCGCCCTGAGAAAGTTACCTCTGGCATCAGCTAAGTCTCTTTGAGCGTCAATTACCTCCGTTTGGGTACCGACACCAGCTTGAAAGCGCAAGCGAGCTAGCCTCAGCCTTTCTTCCGCTCGTTCGACGTTTTTGCTTGAAGTTGCAATATTTTCCTTGTTAGATACTAAGTCGAAAAAGGCGCTTTCAACCTGTAGGCGAATTTGATTGCGATCATTAGCAAAATTAGTTTCGGCGATTTCAATATTTTTTTCCGCTCGCTCTGCTCGCGATCGAGCTCCCTGACGACTGAGTAGCCTCCATCGCAATCTTGCTCCCACGCTGTAGCCATCCGCTACCCCAACTCTATCCCTGAAATCGTCGACGAAATCGTAGGTAGTAAATATACTAATGCTCGGTCTGACCGCAGCAAGTTCAATCTCCCGTTGCTGTTCGTTAATTTCCCGATCTAATAGCCGCTGTTCTAACTCCCCTCGATTTTGGAATGCCAGGACGATGCTCTCCTTCAGGGAAAGATTCCAATCTCCAGCTTCTTTAATCTCGTCAGCAGATCTAAGTTGAATCTGTTGCCCCACGCTCAAGGTTTCCGCCAACTGCCGCTGTGCTGTCCGCTGTTGTGCGATCGCGTCTGTCAGATTTTGCTCGACACTCGCTAAGTCTACCTCAGATTGCAAAACGCTAAACCGGGTTCCCAATCCTGCCTGTTCTAGTAATCTGGCATCTCGCAAACTCTGTTGAGCGTCTTCTACCGCTGCTTGCTGAATTACCACCTGAGCATCTGCATCTTGCAAGTTGTAGTAGTCGCGAGTAGCCTCGAAGCGAGTTTGTTGCCTAGTTACTTCTACTTGCAACTGTTGGCGACGCAATTCTCTCTCATTCTGACGAATATTTGCGCTAACCCGACCTCCTTCGTAGATAAAGTATTCCAATTGAACATTTCCACTAAATTGCTCGTCAATAGTATTGGAAAAAAATGGGTTCACTAGCTCGTTATTCCTCTGGAGGTTGAGAAGTTCCGTTCCAGAAGAATCGCCGAAACTATATGTTAGGTTGAAATCAATCTCAGGCAATCGACCGGCTTCGGCTTCACTTAAATCTATCTGACGACCTTCTAACTCGAGTCTCTGTGACTGCAATTCTTTATTATTACGCAGTGCTAGTTCAATGGCTTGTTCGAGGGTAATCTCCTCAACCCTTGTCAACTCAACTTCCTCTGGTTTGGTAGGAAATAGCAGTGGATTGGCATTAGGGTTGAGGTACTCTGGGGCAGTAGTTTTACTCGTGCTCGGGGTTGGCTGGGTCTGTTGGGTCGGCATCGACTCAGGAACTTGTTCATTTTCAGCACCTTGTTTCTCCTCACTCATTTGTGCTACGTCTACAACTGAAGGCTCATCATTAACAAGCCGAGTTGGGTTTTTCTCCCCAATAGTTTGAATTTCAGAAACAACTGAAGGTTGAGTCTGAGTATTATCTTTGGGCTTATCGATAGAGTTTAACGATTGTGCAGTAGCTGCTGCCCCATAACTAAGAGCAATAACCGCACCTGTACTAACAGCCATCAAATGACGAAAAACTAGCATCTGTTATCTATAATCAATTGCTATCAAAAAGTAATTTTAACCTGAGTTCGACGGATGGCTACAGACATCGATCGCTCCTCATCTCTTAGATTCTGAAACCCTTATTCTTTCGTAGACTAGTTTTTCATTAAAGTCAGGTCATTTTAACTTAAACCAAAAATTAGATTCCCAAGCATAAGAAATTGTTTGTAAATAAAAGATTAAGGTGGAGATAGACGGGGAAAGTAGGAGAATTTGTTTTCAATCTGAACTATATTCCCAAAAAAGCAAAAAGCTTAATCGTGAGGTTAGGAAGACCCAACTATGATCTTCGATTTGGTTGACGAGGATGTCACACAATTGATTTTTCTAATAAAATCTCGCCATCAAGCAGTCGTTGAGCTGAAGCTATTAAGATTTTCTCAACATAGGGTTTGACAAAGTATGCTTTAGCTCCCCGCTCAGCAGCTATTTGTTTCATTTTTTGAGCGCCGCGAGAAGTAAGCATAGCAACTGGCACCTGAGCGAGATGAGGATCTTTCTGCACCTGAGATAAGAATTCTAAACCGTTCATTTTCGGCATTTCGATATCACAAATAATCAGGTCGCAATGCAATCCAGATTGGAGTTTTTCCCAGGCTTCTTGTCCGTCACGAGCTTGTTCAACTTTATAGCCGGCTCGGCTAAAAGTCATAGCCACCATTTGGCGGATTACAACTGAGTCATCAATGACGAACACCATTGGTTCTAAGTTTTTCTGTGCTTGCCTTTGAACTTGCTGTGGAAGTGCCCCAGTCGTAGCAGTATCAATTTCTGGTTGAGATCTAAGGCTTGCTGAAGCCCTAGTACTGTTGGTAAGTAATACCTCGCCATCGATTATCCGCTGTGCTGCATCTAGCAACTCTTGTTCTATGAAGGGCTTGATAAAGTAGCCACTTGCCCCTAGCTGAGCTGCTGTTTGCTGATACTTTTCGTCCTTGAGAAAGGTAAGTATCGCCACTGGTACCTGAGAAAGCTTTTTGTCTTTTCTTATGTGAGATAATAGTTCTAAGCCGTCCATTCTCGGCATTTCGATATCGCACAAAATCAAATCGCATACTAGCCCAGACTGGAGTTTTTCCCAAGCTTCTTGACCGTCACTAGCTTTTTCTATCTGATAGCCGCCTTTACTCAAGCTGAGGCAGAGCAATTCACGTACTGTCATTGAATCTTCTACAACTAGCACCATTGGTGCTTTTGCCTCTATCACAGTATCTGTCTGTGTATTTGCAGCAGTTCTGTTCTCCCAAATGATATTGGTAGTTTCGTCTATTAAGTCATCTACATCTTCCTCAACCCTACTCTTCATTAGAGCTTTCATTTGGGTTTTCTGTGTTTCTAAAGCTGCAGCTATACGCTGGTCAATGATTTTTTCGAGATTGTCAGGGAGCTGATTTATATCTTCTTTCTTTATCAGCCGCTTAAGTTGAATGCACTGAACCATATAGTCTTTCAAAGCTTGCTCGAAGCTCACATTTTCTTCAAGACATAACTGTTTAAAAAGCGCTATAATTTTAAGTTCTATCGAAATGTTTACTTGTGCTTTGTTAGTCATAAACCTGGTAATAACCCTTTATGATTATTTATATTATTCATTTTATTTTAATAACATAGTTGGGAATTATTTCTTTTGACTATAACTAGGCAAGCAAAATTCCACACAAGTGTAGTTTTTTTACATTTATTTATGGTTGAGATGATCGGGGTGAGTGTGGGGAGGATGGAGAAGCAATTTTATCTTCTTTGTCTCTCTCTCATATAAAATCCTGGTAATTGCGCACACTTAGACTATCCCAGCAAAATTTTTGCACCGTGCTCGATCGCCCACTCTCCCACTCCCCATTAACTAATTTGCAGGAGAATTCCCCCGATCGCTCGAGGGAAAATGTCACTCAACTCTAGTGAGATAGACTTAGGAAGCTACCAAAACTTTTTCTTCGCTGGCACCTGCTGAAGTTCCACTACCAGAATCAGTCATCTGAGCGAGAATGGCGCTAACATTCTTCTTCGCATCGCCAAAGAGCATTAGTGTATTATCTTTGTAGAACAAGGGATTGTCAACCCCAGCATAACCACTGGCAAGACTACGTTTCATCACTACCACAGTGCCAGATTTCCAGACTTCTAAGACTGGCATACCGGCGATCGGGCTGTCAGGATCCTCTAGGGCGCTGGGGTTAACGGTATCATTAGCACCAATTACCAGTACAACTTCGGTATCTGGGAAATCATCGTTAATTTCGTCCATTTCTAGAACGATGTCGTAAGGTAGGTTAGCTTCTGCTAACAACACATTCATGTGTCCCGGCATTCTTCCCGCTACTGGATGGATGCCAAAGCGGACATTCGCGCCTCGATCGCGCAAAATTTTAGTAATATCCGATACAGCGTGTTGAGCTTGAGCCACTGCCATCCCGTAACCAGGAACAATAATGACGCTCTTAGCATTAATGAGCAGTTCGGCTGTCTCCTCAACGGTAGTAGAAGTAGCTTCACCCTGAGATTGAGTGCCTTTAGAGGCGCTGCTGCCACTCGTACCTTCACCAAAACCGCCCAAAATTACGCTAATAAAGTTGCGGTTCATAGCTTTACACATAATGTAGCTGAGGATGGCACCACTACTGCCCACCAGCGCCCCAGTAATAATCAGCAGGTCGTTAGAGAGCATGAACCCTGCCGCAGCGGCTGCCCAACCAGAATAGCTATTGAGCATGGATATTACCACCGGCATATCTGCACCGCCAATAGCCGCCACTAGATGAACTCCCAAGACGCAGGCAATTGCTGTCATAATCAATAGCGGTTGCAGTCCATTGACGCCTTCTGCTGCCATGAAGGAAGAACCGAACCAAACGGTAGCAACTAGCATGCCGATATTCAGTAAGTGACGAGCTGGCAACAATAAGGGTTTGCTGGCGATGATGCCTCGCAGTTTGCCAAAGGCAATTACTGAACCGGTGAAGGTGATAGCACCGATAAATACGCCGATGTAAATTTCTAGTTTGTGAATAGTTTCTTCCACTCCAACCAAGGAAGGATCTGGCTGCAAATAATTGGCTACACCGACTAAAACAGCAGCCAGACCGACGAAACTATGTAAAATTGCCACTAACTCTGGCATTGAGGTCATTGCTACCCTAGCTGCCAAAATCGCGCCGATAATTGCTCCTGGCAGAACAACTACTCCTAGAGTGCCGTATCCAGTTACTAATGGAGTTAAAGCTGTAGCAACCAAAGCAATTAGCATGCCAATGATGCCATAAACATTCCCTTTGCGGGCGCTTTCCTGGTTAGATAGACCTCCCAGGCTGAGGATAAAGAGGGCACTAGCCGCGATATAGGCGACTGTCAGCAAGTTATTGGACATAGTCTATAATTCTACTCAAACTGAATCTTTGATGGTTGGGCATGGGGATAGTTTTGCTTGCCCATTGCCCTATTTCTTATTTTCTGAACATATTCAGCATCCGTTGGGTAACTAGAAAGCCACCACAGATATTGATCGTTCCCACCAGGACGGCGAGGGCTCCCAGGATGGTTGTTGGTGAAGTCAGCGGTCCTGAAATCTGGAGCATACCACCAATGATGATAATGCCGCTAATAGCATTGGTAACACTCATTAGTGGAGTGTGCAGTGCTGGGCTTACATTCCAAATCACTTGCCAACCGACAAAACAGGCTAGAACGAATACCGTAAAGTGAGACAGGAAAGAAGTCGGGGCACCCAAACCAACCCCCAGCAGTGTTAGGCCAATCAGCACCAGCCACAACCAGCCGCCAATGCCTTTTGACTTTTTAGCTTCCTTAACAGTAGCTTGGGCTTGCGGAGCTGGTTTAGCTGGAGTTGGGGAAGGTTGAGCAATCTTCGGTGGTGGCCAAGTTACTTGCCCTTCGTGGAGTACCAAAGCTCCCCGCACTACTTCATCTTCGAGATCGACTTTATAGTCTTCTGAACCGCCCATATCTTTGAGCAGGTGCCACAGGTTAGTCCCATATAGTTGGCTGGACTGAGCAGCCATGCGGCTGGGTAAGTCAGTCAGGCCAATAATTGTTACTCCCTGACAACGGTAAATCTCATTGGGCTTAGTCAAGGCGCAATTACCACCCTGTTCGGCTGCTAGGTCAACCACAACCGAACCTTCTTTCATGCTTGCCACCATTTCCTCGGTGATGAGCACGGGGGCGCGTTTGCCGGGGATCAGTGCCGTAGTGATGATTATGTCCACTTCTTTAGCTTGTTGAGCAAACAAAGCCATTTCAGCTTCGATAAATTCTTTACTCATCACCTTGGCGTAGCCGCCTTGACCGCTGCCTTCTTCTTCAAAATTAAGTTCGAGAAATTCTGCGCCCAAGCTTTCTACTTGCTCTTTAACTACCGGACGAGTATCGAAGGCTCGCACGATCGCACCCAGACTTTTAGCCGCACCGATCGCTGCTAGTCCAGCTACCCCAGCACCAATAATTAGCACTTTAGCTGGCGGCACCTTACCTGCGGCAGTAATTTGCCCCGTAAAGAAGCGACCGAAGTGATGAGCCGCTTCAACTACAGCGCGATAGCCAGCAATATTAGCCATCGAACTGAGCGCATCGAGCTTTTGCGCCCGACTGATGCGCGGTACTGCATCCATTGCCAAGACAGTCGCTTTACGCGCTGATAGCTGCTCTAGCAGTTCTTGATTCTGAGCTGGCCAAATGAAACTAATTAGAGTCCCGCCTTCATTGAGCAACTCTGTTTCGTGCTTGCCGAGATCGGGATGCATCTGAGGGGCACGAACTTTGAGGATAATATCTGCTTCTGCCCACAGGGTTTGAGTATCTAATATCTGGCAATCTACCTGTTGGTAGGCTGTGTTGGGGAAGTTGGCTGCCTCTCCCGCCCCAGACTCAATTAATACTTCAAAGCCCAATTTCTGGAGCTTTTTGACTGTATCTGGAGTGGCAGCTACCCGAGATTCGTTAGGATAGATTTCTTTGGGGACACCAATTTTTCTGGGTTTTTTGGTTTCCCCTAGAGATTGTTCGCCCATTTCTACTTCTTTGACAACGGTTGCGGTCATTTATTCTCCTTAATCAACAACTCAAACGACAAAAATGGCAAAACTTAGTTCATAATTTATGTGGTGGTTTGAGGTTAGATTTCTTCTTGGGGGTGCTAAGTGGGGTAGACTTGGATGTTAAGTTTGTTAGCAAGTGGCTATAGTTGTTTAATAAATCATGGTTAGCCCTTGGTTGTCCCCTAGCCCCTAGCTCCATTTCTAGGTGCAGGCAATCATTTAATTCTTGTGAGCAAACACAATTTGCAACTCAATCGACTGCCAGCTAAAATTTTTGTTTTTCCTACCTAAATTAGGGAGTTCTTTGCTACTGCTTGCATCCTAATCTCGATCCCTAAATTTTAACGCTTATCTTTAACTTGTTTTATAGATTCAGAGTTGCTCGCGATACTTTTTTCTTTTGATTAACGTCTCCAAACAAAAGACAACTTGATTCTGTTAAAGTCTACGAAGAGTAACATTTAGTAACAACAGTCCGCAAAACCTTACTTTGACTTAACAAGCCTATGTTTAATTCACAATCTTCTCGCAAAGGTCTAGTTATTTTTCCTCTAGCATTATCAGTTTGTTTGCTTGCTGGAGTTCAAGCGATCGTTTCGGCTCAGAGTACTCCAGGATTAACTCTTTTTAGCGGTATTGACCGAGAAAAAATTCTTCCCTACTACTTAGAATGGGGCTTGAAAGCTGGTGCTTATGGCGAACGCTACAAACTAAGTATTCCCGCCAAAAAAATGATGAAGGGAGCCGCGAAGTTCTTTATTACTTATCCAGATTACTTCGACGGCAAGTTTAAAGAGGATGCTATTAAAGTACGAGTCAACAAAAAACCTATTGAGTTGGCAGAGGTAATTTGGGATCAAGAAAGTCGCATCATTGAAATCGTTCCTAAAGAACAAATTACAGCCAGTCACCGAGTTGAGATCGTACTTGATAAGGTGAAAAATCCTAGTGTGGCTGGCACTTTCTATTTTAATTGCCAGGTAATCGCAGCCAACGATCTGCCGATCCGTATGGAGTTGGGCAGCTGGATTATTACGATCGAATCTTAATCGGGGTCTCGGCGCTCGAAACTATTGGAATCCCTCTTGTCACGTCGCTGCGCTCCGAATTCAAAATCAAGCAAGTCAAAATTCAAAATGAAATAATTTTGAATTCCTCAAAGATGCCAAGGAGCAGTAGTCAAGCCCATTAGCTATAGAGTTCGGGCTGCAATCATGGTCACTAATTCGTGATGCATATAAAAACTAATGGCAAATTAAGATATAATTATAGATTGTGACTTTATCTAACCCGAGCTAAAGGAGAAAATAGTCCGTGACGCAGCGAACTTTAGGCGGTACCAACCGCAAGCAAAAAAGAACTTCAGGCTTTCGCGCTCGCATGCGCAGCCACACTGGTCGTAAAGTAATTAAAGCTAGGAGAAAAAAAGGACGCTATCGCCTTGCTGTTTAAGCCTTGAGAGGTAGCTGCCAATAGTGAATTCCTGGTTTTTTTAGTTGTCTACGCTCATTTATCTGTAAAACGAACTAATCGAGGCGATCAGCTGATTAATTAGTGTGGGATTGCCTAAAGCAAATAGACTCAAGCAAAGGCGAGATTTTCAAGCTGTTTATCAGCAGGGAATTCGTCGCTCTAGTCCTCATTTAACCTTGCGGGCACTCTCGGAATTGGCACCAGGCGATCGACCACCAACATCCTCTCACGCCCGAATAGGAATCTCTATCAGTCGAAAAGTAAGCAAAAAAGCAGTGATTCGCAATCGGATTAAGCGACGGATTCGAGCTGCATTCAGAGAATTACTCCCAGTTATTGCCCCAGGTTGGAAAATAGTTGTAGTAGTACGACCCGGAGCAACCGAATGCGAATATAGACATTTTTTGGGAGAATTAAAACAGTTGTTAACAAAAGCTAAAATAATCAATGGGTATTAAAGAGAATACTTTTTATGAGGGCGGTCCTCATATTGGAGATTTAATTGTAAATATTTTATTGGGATTTACAGTGATCTTTCTGCCTTTGACTGTTGGTGCAATAGTCAGAGCAATCTGGTTACGCTATAAGATAACTGACCGGAGAATCTCAGTGACAGGAGGTTGGATGGGACGCGATCGCACCGACATTATCTATTCAGAAATTAGCAAAATGTTCAAGATACCCAGAGGAATAGGATTGTGGGGCGATATTGCGATCGTTCTCAAAGATAAGAGTCGTCTAGAATTAAGAGCAGTTCCCAACTTTCGGGAAACATACGACTATATGGCTCAGAAAGTTGCTGAAAAAACTGGCAGATCTTTAGAGGCAATTACCAGTAGATAAACAGAAGTTTTCTAACAACAGGCGATGGCTAAAAGCAATTTAGATAAACTTAGACCCCTGTTTCGCTGTAGCTTGAGGCATCGTCCTAGTTGTAAAGATTGTCTGCTATAAAAGCTGCATCAAAGACAAATATTAGATAAATTAGACTGAGAAAACATTACAGCGCCAAGGCTAGCTACAGACTAATGGATTTTGGGATCGGATTTATTTCCACTAATATAATGCTGCCAATCCTGGATTTTTTCTACGGGATTGTGCCTAGCTACGGTTTTGCGATCGTCGCCCTAACACTTGTGACGCGATTTGCCGTTTATCCCCTCAGTGCCGGTCAAATTCGCAATATGAGAAAAATGCGAATTACCCAACCCCTGATGAAAGAGCGTCAAGAAGAAATTCAGCGCCGCTACCAGAACGAACCGGAAAAACAGCGAGAAGAACTGGGTAAACTAATGCAAGAGTTCGGCAATCCTCTCGCAGGTTGCTTTCCACTCCTGCTGCAAATGCCAATTCTGTTTGCTCTGTTTGCTACTTTGCGGGGATCGCCATTTACCGACATCAAGTACACAGTTGACGTACAAATATTACCCAGAGAACAACTAGAGCTAATTCAACCCCAACCCTTTAGCACTAAACCCCAAAACATTTATGTCAGCGATGGCATTCATTCCCAAATTGCTGCTATTGTTCCCGCTGGCAAGAAGCTAGTAGTTGGACAAAACAGTCAAGTTGAGTTTCAAACACTTGAAGGTAAGTCCCTAAATCAATTAGTAGTAGAATATCCCGAAAACGATATTCAACCCCAATGGGAAGTAACCAAAGGGCAAGAACGCCTCAAGATTAATCCAGACGGAAGCATAGAACCTCTTCAACCAGGGGAAGCCACTATTCAGGGAACAATACCTGGAATTGCTTCCAAGAAAGGATTCCTCTTTATCCAAGCACTAGGAAGGGTAGGCGCTATAGAAAAAGATGGCACCATACATTGGGATATCCTGGGTATGGTAATCTTCTTTGGCTTGAGTATATACGTCAACCAAATGCTTTCTGGTCAATCAGGAGGAGGGGCTCAGCAGCAGCAAATGATTAATAAAATTACCCCAGTACTGTTCAGTATGATGTTCCTCTGGTTCCCTCTACCTGCTGGGGTGTTGATGTATATAGTAGTTGCTAATGTCTTTCAGACAGCTCAGACCTTTATTCTCATGCGAGAACCACTACCAGAAAACTTGCAAAAACTGGTAGCGGAACAAGAAAAAACTGAAAAGGAACGGGACGTACTCCCCTTTGAACGCAAGCGTTCTAAGAAAAAACAAAAAACATCGGGATAATAGCCATGAGCGACAGGCAAATCCAGAGAGGTAAGCAGTGGTTGGAAAAACTTTTAAGTTTAATGGGCATGCCTGCTGGAGTTCAAATGAGCCAAACAGAGGGAGATCAAGAGTTAGGGGAAGCATCATTATGGTTGACTATTGATGAAGCTAACCTTGCGCCCCAGAAAATAGACATCCTGATTGGTCAAAAAGGAGAAGGAATTGATGCGATTCAATATCTAGCTAATACTCTGCTCAACCTTGGTACAGAGACAGAGGAGCAACGATCGTTTACAGTGGAGTTGAACGGCTACCGCGTCCGGCGTCAAGCAGAACTACAAGCTTTAGTGGAACAAGTAGCACAGCAAGTACGTCAGACGGGTGAAGAAGTGGAAATGAAATCCCTATCTTCAGCAGAGCGACGTCAAATTCACACCTTTCTTAAGGATGCTGAAGATTTAGAAACCGAAAGTCGAGGTCAGGAGCCAGATAGACGCTTAGTAGTTAGACTGCGCTGAATTACCTCGCCCTAAGTTGTGGTGAAAAGGAGTCCTCCCCAACTTTGGGGGGATTTCTGGGAAGTTGTAAAGAAAATGAAAGCCATCTATATTCCTCAACTCTTAAAAGCATCGGAAAAAACCGAAACAATTAAAATAGAAGAGTTTATACCTGGTTTAGAAACATTAACTCCAGTGAGGGGCACCTTGATTGTCACTCATGGTGGCAATTATCTAGAGATTAGCACCCAAGCAGAAACGATCGTCACTATGATTTGCGATCGCTGCTTGCAACATTACAATTATCGCCTGCCTCTCGACACCTCAGAAATAATTTGGTTGGAGGAAAATGATGAGGTAGAAGATGCTTTGCCTGGGATCGAACGGGAGGTCTCTCTAGAAGATTTGTCAGAAAAATTGCCTACTTGGGGCTATTTTGAACCAGATTCTTGGTTGTACGAACAGTTATGTTTGGCGATGCCCTTGCGCAAATTGTGCGGGAAAGATTGTCGAGGAGCAACTGCTACTCAAGATGAGAGCCAACCTTTAATTGACAGCCGCTGGGCAACTCTGGCAGCATTAAAGGAAAAACTTTCACATTAAGAACATGACCTTTAGTGAAGAGTTTGAACTCCTGCTGCGTGCCTGCTATCCCTTAATTTATATTCCCACTCCAGAAGAAGAAAGAGTGGAAACAGCGATCGCTAAGTGCTCACAAGTCGTAGGCAATCGCCCTATTTATATTTGGGATTTTGTCGATGGCTATCAAGACAATCCCAATAACAAAGGTTTAGGGCGGCGCAATCCCTTACAAGCCCTAGAATTTGTGGAAAAATTACCAGAAAAAGCTGGGGGGATTTTTATTCTGCGAGATTTCCACCGCTTCCTAGAAGATATTTCTATCTCTCGGAAATTACGCAATTTAGCCCGTAGTTTAAAATCTCAGCCCAAAAATATTGTCATAGTCTCCCCGCAAATCTCTATTCCCTCTGAATTGACAGAAGTTCTGACTGTAGTAGATTTTCCCCTACCAACAGCAGCAGAAATTAGAACGGAAGTAAAAAGACTTCTTGCCTCAACAGGTCAGTCATTGTCAGACACGCTGCTAGATGAGCTAGTGCGTTCGGCTCAAGGGCTATCATTAGAAAGAATTCGTCGAGTTCTCACCAGGGCGATCGCCTCTCACGTTCAATTACAACCAGAAGACGTAGAACTGGTACTAGAAGAAAAACGACAATCAATTCGACAGACTCAAATTTTAGACTTCTACCCCGCCACCGAGCAAATTTCCGATATTGGCGGTTTAGATAATTTAAAAGACTGGCTACTGCGACGGGGAGGAGCCTTTAGCGAAAGAGCGAGAACCTATGGTTTACCCCATCCTCGTGGCTTATTGCTAGTAGGTATTCAAGGAACGGGAAAATCCTTAACCGCCAAAGCGATCGCTCATCATTGGCACCTGCCTCTACTGCGTCTAGACGTTGGTCGTCTGTTTGGAGGATTAGTAGGAGAATCAGAATCTCGCACTCGCCAAATGATTAGCCTAGCAGAAGCGCTTGCTCCCTGTATTCTCTGGATCGACGAAATTGATAAAGCCTTCTCCGGTATTGATGGCAAAGGAGATTCTGGCACCACCAGTCGCGTCTTTGGTACTTTTATTAACTGGCTGGCAGAGAAAAAATCGCCAGTCTTTGTCGTGGCGACTGCTAATAACATTCAGGCATTACCGCCAGAAATGCTTCGTAAAGGACGGTTTGATGAAATATTTTTTGTTGGATTGCCTACCCAAGAAGAACGAGTTGCCATTTTTACTGTCCATTTGTCTCGACTGCGACCTCACAACCTGAAAAATTATGATATAAAACGACTAGCTTACGAAACGCCTGACTTTTCAGGTGCCGAAATCGAGCAAACTTTAATTGAAGCTATGCATATCGGTTTTAGTCAAAATCGAGACTTTGCCACTGATGATATCTTAGAAGCTGCCAGCCAGATCGTCCCCCTAGCTAGAACGGCTCAAGAGCAAATTGAGTTTTTGCAAAACTGGGCTGCTGCTGGTAAAGCGCGTCTGGCTTCTAGAGAAAGTTCTTTACATAACCGCATTCAAAGTAAATTTCAGTAAACGCTTAAATTTTCTGAGAAAATAAACTAAAATCCTCCATAAAGTATGAGTATTTCCGGTTTTTTTCAGTTTATTATTGGTTTTATTCTTGGGATTTTTCTTTTAGCCGTAAGTGCAACAGGTGTTGCCTATTACTTATTTACTCAGATGGCAGCTGCGCCACCTAAACCAATATTTCCCCAAGAATCCCAAGAACCAGAAGCAGAAAGCAAGACTGCGGCGACAATCAGGCAAACAAGTAAGCAGTCACAACCAGAAGATTCTGGCAATGATCGCGATACACTAGAATCAGTTCCCTACAAAGCCCGCGTTATCTGGCCTCAAGGATTAATTATGCGCGAGAAGCCTACTAAAGAATCTCAGCGCCTAGGTGGCATTGGTTATGACTGGGAGATTGTTATTCTCGAATACAGTGAAGATAAACAATGGCAAAAAGTTCGCATTCCTGGTAACGATCGAGAAGGTTGGATTAAGTCAGGTAATGTTAAAAAAATCGACTAGTGTTGCTATGCTCTAAGTCAAAAGTCGGAAGTAATTATTCTTGACTTCCGACTTCCAACTTCATCACTCCTCAATTAACTTTGAGTTAGCTGTTAGGTTATTTTGGATGAGATTTAAAATTAATTAGTGTTTTTATCTTTTGGTTCATCTTGAGAAGTTGAGGGAAGTTGGTCTAGAAAATCGTTGAGCTGTTGTATCTCTTGGTCTAGTGGTTTTCCTTCAAGATTAGAATCAAGTTTATTGTCTGTTTGACTAATTTCTGGTAGTTCATTTTCAGTTGAAGGAAGTTGACCTAAAAGATCGTTAAGCTGTTGTATCTCTTGGTCTAGTGGTTTTTCTTTAAGATTAGACTCAGATTTATTTTCTGTTCGGCTAATTTCTGGTAGTTCATCTTCAGAAATTGGCGGGAGATCGTCTAATAGTTCGCTAAGCTGCTGTATGTCATCTTCTAGAAGTTGTTCTTCTCGAATAGAACCCTCAGAAGAAGTTGGTGTTACTTCATTAGTAGCGATCGGATTTTTTTCTTCTAAGGACTGAGTTAGCTGTTGTATTTGCTGTTCGTATTGCTCTTTTAACGAGTTAATGTTTTCTTCAATTTCAGCTTGATGAGATTGATGAGATTGTTGTAATTCCTCGATTTGAGCTTGATGGGACTGTTGTAGTTCCTGAATTTGATTTTGATAGGATTGTTCTAGTTCCTGAATTTGGGCTTGAGGAGATTGTTGTAGTTCCTGAATTTGGTTTTGATGGGATTGTTCTAATTCCTGAATTTGAGCTTGATGAGATTGTTCTAAGTTCTGGATTTGAGTTTGATTTTCCTGCTTTAAGGTTTCAATTGTCTTTGCCGTCTGCTCTTGATGATCTTTTCGCAAAGACATTATAGTTTCTTGCATTCGAGACTCATAATCTTGCTCCGATTGTTCGAGTCTTTTTTGTACTTGTTTTAAGTCTTTTTCTTTTTGAGCAAGCTTAGGTTTTTGTAACAAAAATAACAAGACTGCACCGACAAGAAAACCAACGATGCCGCCGATCGCATATCCCATTAGTTCCTCCAAAGTTAATTGATTCTTAATTTACTCGATCTAGTTTAAAGCGATCTTACTTGAGAAATTTTACCTTTGACTGACAGAATGCTCGCACCAAATATTTTAAGTTGTCATCATTGATGAATAGTAACGGTAAAATGATAAAAAAATCAATTAGTTAAGAAGGCAGATGTGGGTTGAAATACCAGGTCGCAAGAAGTTTTCCTTGACATAATCTACGATAGCTAGATATGTACGCATGTCAAAGTATGTTAACTTTTTTGACAGATAAATACCTTCTTTCTATGTCCTTGTGCCCTCTGCCTTCTGCCTTCTACCTTCTTCAACACTACCAATAACGGCAGTAGCAACTCCCAGCAGTAAAATCAGCCCCCCTAACAGCACCAATAGTGAGGGAACTTCATCAAACAATACAAAACCCAAGAAACTAGAACTCACAGGTTCAAACAGAATTGCCAACGTCACAAAAGTAGGAGAAATCCAACGTAGAGCCCAATTAAAACTAGTGTGACCGACTAACTGGGATAAAACCGCCATCAGCAGGATGTAGAAGTAAACCAGGTTAGGATAGCCAAGATAACTAGAGCCAAACACCAGAGGTAGAGGAAGAAGTAGTAATGCTGCTGTAGTGTAGACAACAACAATGTAGCTGCCAATACCTAAACCTCTTGTTTGTGCTTGACGACCTAATAGGAGGTATAAACTAACCAGCCAAGCTCCCAATAATGCCAGCAGATCCCCTAAAAGAGGGTTGCTATTGACTCCAGCTACGCTTTTATCTCCCAAAGCGATCGCAATACCTCCTAAGATTGCAATGGCAATTCCCACAATGGTCAGTCTTGTCGGTTTTTCTCCAAACCACCACCAAGAAAGTATAACTACCCAGACAGGATTAGTTGTCACTAAAGTTGTCGAAGCAGCAATAGAGGTAAAAGACAAAGAAGTAATCCAGGTGGCAAAATGTAAGGCTAAACAAGCACCAGCAGCGAAGGCATAGTAATATGCTCCAGAATAGACCTGAGTCTGTGGCAGACTTCTCCACAACGGCAGTAGAATTAGTGAGGCTAAACTTAAGCGAGAAGCGGCAAGAAAAAGACTAAAACCGAGCCCCCTTACTCCTGCTGCTTCAATGCATAGACGAATGAAAATAGCAGCGCTGGAGACAGTGAGGACACCAAGAACTAAAATTGCTCCTATTTGCCATTTATGAGGCTTGGGGGTAACTTTCACGAGAGTTATGAGCGATCGCTAAAAAACTGGTATTTATACTATCTAAAAAGTAAATCTAACAATCCCCAATGACTTATGTCTGAGTTACCGTCACTGAATAGAGAAACTATCTGGGCAATTATCAACGAAGAGATTGACGATATGACGGTCAATCAATTAGTTTGGCACTATTTAGGCTATCGCTACGATCCGTCTAATCAAAGTTGGGATACTAGCAGCGTGTCAGAAGATTGGCGATCGCAATACCCAGAACCCCCTGATTTTATTGCTAACCGACCTCCAACTGTTAAATTGACCCGTTCTATTCCCAAAGAAAACAAACAACTTCTTAAGGAAAAATTGGGTTTTAAAGGTTATAAAGTTGGAGAATTTGGACCTCGCCAAACTCGTCGCGCCACTGCTGCTAATTGGCTATTGAGTTATATGCAACAAAAGGGAAGAGAACTAAATTAGATAAGTATTTTAAAAATGTCTGCCCAAATAATCGAAATTCTCTCGGCTGAAGAAATACGTCGTACTATTACCCGCC
>JBFRWL010000020.1:0-18960 GCA_051439565.1 Prochloraceae cyanobacterium | reverse complement strand
TGCTATTGCCAGAGAGTTGCTCTCGACGAGCTTGTTCGCTTTCCTCATCTGAGTCGGGAACAAAAACAGCAGAAGCTTGACTAGATTGGGTTAAATCTAATCCGCTTACTTCCTGCTGGTCAACTGGTAGCTCGAAAGTAAATCTTGAGCCTACTCCCAGAGTAGATTCAACCCTTATTCTCCCCCCATGTAATTCAACTAACTTTTTTGTAATTGCCAAACCTAAACCAGTCCCGCCATAAACTCTAGCTGTAGAACCATCCGCCTGTTCAATAGATGTAAAAATTCTGTCTAATCTATCTTCTGGAATGCCAATCCCCGTATCCTGAACTGAGATAGTCAAATAATCAGATTTTCGATTATCGTTTCCTCTGTTCTTCTCTCCGTCTTGAGTCACTAATTGTGCCGAGACTTCGACTCTACCCCTGTCGGTAAATTTAATTGCATTCCCAACCAGATTATAAAGAATCTGTTGCAGACGATTTTCATCAGCTAATACTGGCGGTAAATCGGCAGAGATATTATTTTTTAGTTGCAAATTTTTGTTGCCAATCAAAGGTCGAGTTGCAGTTAAGACAATTTCAGTAATTTCTCGCACCCCCACTGCTCTGAGTTGAAGTTTAATCTCTTTGTGTTTGAGTTGAGAAAAATCGAGAATATCATTAACCAGGTTAGCCAAACGCTTCCCACTGGCGGAGATTGCCACTAGATTAGAGCGCACTGGAGCCGAAAGTGTTCCACTTGCTCCATCAAGTAAAGATTCTGCAATCCCAATAATCCCATTGAGGGGCGTTCTGAGTTCGTGGGATGTATTAGCTAAAAATTCATCTTTAAGTCGATCCAAACGCTGTAAGGAAGCATTTAAACGTTTCATCTCAGCATTTTGGACTTTCAAGGTCACAAAAGATTGACGCAATTGCCTTGCCATACTATTAAAAGATTGAGCCAATTCTCCTAATTCATCGGCCCGTTCTATGTTTACTTTTTGTTCCCATTTTCCGCTAGCAAGAGATTTTGCTGCATCTGTCAAGTTGCTAATTGGCTGAATTAGGTGGTTAGCTAACAACCAGGTCAAAGCACTTATACCCAGTACAGCGACAGAAGCAATAAAAAATGCTAATTTTTGCAATTTTTTTGTACTTTTGAATAACTCAGCTTCTTCTTGGAGAACTAATATACTCCAACCATTTTCCAGACGAGTACCAGAAGAAAACCACTTAACGCCTCTCTCGTCTGGGAAGGAAAACTGAGCTTTACCATTTTCCAAGATATTTTTGACGGGTGGATATGAGCTTAAATCTTTGAGTTTTTTTCCAGAAACAAATTTTTGCTCGGGATGAGCTAATACTATCCCCGATGCGTCCACCAAAATAGCATAGCCAGTGTTGCCAGACTTAAGTTCGCCGATTTGTTTAACTATATCTCCTAAATCGGTACACGCTACAGTTACACCGAGGATCTTTGTTTGTGAATTTACAATTGGTGCAGATAGACATAAAGCTAGTCTTTTAGTGGTACGACCAATTAAAGTTTGGTAAGTAAGAGCATTTCCTGCTTTTGCTCCTAAAAACCAATCTCTATCTCCAAAATATACTTTTTTAGCTTCATCACTGCGAGCTATGTTCCAACCATCTAAGTCAGTAGTCATCGCTAAATAAACATGATTGTAGGTCCGTATCGTATTTTTTAATATTGCTTCTTGTCTTGCGGGATTCATGCTCACAAGCTCTGGCTGAGAGCTCAGATTGAGTACGGCGAAAGCATTTAATTGATCCCATCTATTTACGCTCTCAGCCAGTAACTCAGCTTTTAAAGACATATTTTCTCGAGCTTCTTGACGAATTGTTTTAGCGGCTCGATCGCTAGCGTAAAGAATAGCTATTATGATTAAAGGAATAACTCCGGCTAAAACTACTAGAGGCATTCTGAATCGCAAGCTTTTGGATAATGGCAGTTTCATAATTCTCTTGTGTACCGTGGGTCAACTTACATAAATAAGGAACTGCATTGCTGAAGATAGGTGACAGAAGTATGAAAGCAAGAAGCGAAACTTTACCTCTCCCAGACGAAGTAGATTGAGGATCACCTGCTAGTTCTACTGCTGTCAAAATTTGAATTGTTAAGGATCCGATCAGGAGAGTTCACAGGGGGAGCTTTCCAGAAATTTTTATTCTGCTGATTATTACTTCGACTTAATCTTGTGACTTTACGCAGAGGTTCTATTTTTTTGTAAACATTATTTACAGAAGAGGCGGGTACAAGACCCGCCTAGTTTATGCCTCACAGAGGTGATATAAAATCTGGTTAATTAGTTATGATGAACTACTTGAATTAATTCAAAACTCATTGCTTGTTACTTTAGGCTCGAGTAAGTATTCACACGGAAATCAGATGAAAACTTCTATGTATCGGCTTTTTTAACTAAATGAGCTTCGAGGAACCACAAACGCTTATCAATGGAACGAGAGATTTCGGTGTAAAGATCGGCTGTATCTGCATCTCCTAATTCGTCAGTTGTGGCGATCGCTTCCCGCAGATGCTTACCATAAGCAGCATAGCGATCGGCTAATGCACCTAAGTGTTCAATTCCATCGACAATATCGAAAGGATATTCAGGTAAAATAGATTCAGTCGCAGCAATACGAACAGTTCCTAGAGCTGTACCTCCCAGAGCTGTAATCCGCTCCGCTACCATATCGATATACTCTTCCAGCTCGCTCGCCATCTCGTCAAACAGTTCGTGAAGCTGATAAAAGTCCAAACCCTTAACATTCCAGTGAGCTTGCTTGACTTGAGTTTTTAAGTCGGTAGTAGTTGCCAGAGTTTGACTCAATATTTCCACTACCCCAACTCGCATTTCAGCTGAAAGGTCAATCCGAGTCGGGTAGAATTTAGCAGAGGATTTAGCTCTCTCCTGGAAAGGGGTTGGCTGGGAAATTGAAGTGCTAGTCATAATTATTTCTCTTTATTCTTCTTGTGACCATAAGTCATAGTGATTATGACTTTATAATATAAAGCGTACTCGTTATGAGTATGTCTTGTCAACCATAAACGATATAATTGAAAATAGATTAAAATCAGATGAAGAATAAATAAAGATTCATGGTCGATCAACCATGAATTTTGTAAATATTTCCTTAGAGAAGGCTCTCATATGTATTTTTCGGTAAATAATGATCATAAGAATAACTTGTACTAACTTTCAATTAGTGTTATTACGGAATCAAAGATAGTCAGCACAAACAAATGTACTAATAATCCTGTTTAAGCGTATCATTGATTAAGCTATTGCATCGTAAGTCCTCAGTAATTTCTGGCAAAAATCTTTATGGTAATATTAAAAATCGACCTTTAGTATTTAAAGATAAGTAAAACTTAATTCATCATAATGTACATAAAATTGAAAAAAACTTATTAACAAGGAAAGAAGTAAAAATGACTTTCTATAAGAAAGCGAAAGCAGCATTAATTTCCTTGCTGGAGAAAACACAAACTGAAGTTAGAGCAGAGTGTTCCGTAAGAGAAGCAGATTTAAGTGAAGCAAACCTTAGTGAAGCAAACCTTAGTGAGGCAACCCTCAGTGGTGCTAACCTCACCAAAGTAGATCTCAGCTGTGCCAAGCTCAGTGGTGCAGACCTGAGTAAAGCGGACCTAAGTTGGGCTACTCTTAGTGGAGCGGATTTGAGAGGAGCAAACCTAAGTCGAGCTAATCTGAGTGGGACAGACTTAAGTTGGGCAATCCTTAGTGGAGCCAATCTGAGCGGGACAGACTTAAGTTGGGCAAACTTGAGAGAAGTTGAAATTAGTCAGCAAACAATTATAGAGCCTAAGTGGCATAGAGTTTGGCAAATTGTCAATCAAGTAGCAGAAAGCCGAAATCTGAGTGGAGTAGATCTCAGAGCCGCTTATCTGAGTGGAGCATATCTTCGAGGAGCTTCTCTGAGAAAAGCAAATTTAAGCGGTGCTTATTTGAGTAAGGCATATCTAAGTAAAGCAGATTTGGAAGGAGCTGAACTAAATGGAGCTTCTCTGACAGGAGCATATTTGAGAGGAGCATACTTAAGTTGTGCTTACCTTAGAGGGACTTCTTTGACCGGAGCATATCTGAGTAAGGCAGATCTGCGTTGGGCATATTTAAGAGGAGCAGATTTAAGAGGAACGGATCTAAGTGAAACTTGTCTGAGTGAAGCCAACCTAAGTTGTGCCAATCTCAGTTGTGCCAACCTTACTAATGTAGACTTCCGTAAAGCGATAGTTAAGCAAGCAAAATTTACTTACAACTCTGGATTATCTGAAACAGATATAGCCGATCTCAAAGCAAAAGGAGCAATTTTTGATGAATCTTTTGGCGATCGCCATTCTTATCTCGACAAATTGACTTATAGCAAGGATCCTCAAGTATTACATAAGTAGAAAGTTGATAAGCTATACTGCTTGTTTGAATTTGTTTGAATACAGAGTCCCCTAAAACAATTTAATGATACTAGCGAATAAAAGAATATAACTTTTAACCTTAACAAGTTCTGGGCAGCTCTGAACATTAGAATTTAATAGTTATAGAAGCTGTTTGCAACTATGTAAAATAATCTTTACTTTTTACTCTTGAAACTTCTCAAGATCTTGTCCCCTATAGCTAAAAGTGCAATCTTATGCTCGACACACTCAAGATGGTAAATATGGTAAATAAAGAGCATCTCGCCCTGCTCAGACAAGGTATAGAGGTATGGGATGATTGGAGAAAAAACAATCCTCAAATCCAACCCGATCTGAGTGGGGCTTCCTTGGGTGGAGTTAACTTGAGTGGAGCTAACTTAAGTAGAACAATTCTTTGTGAAGCAAACCTGAGCAAGGCAAACTTAGTAGGAACAAATATGGCTGGAGCCTCTCTAAGTAGAGCTTCTTTGAGTGGTGCCTATTTAAGTACAGCTTCTTTGAGAAAAGCTTCCCTGACCAGAGCTAACCTGAGTAGAGCGGACCTAAGTGGGGTTGACCTTAGTAGAGCAGACCTCAATAGAGTTGACCTGAGTGGAGCTTGTCTGAAGGAAGTTTGTCTTCAAGGTGCCTGTTTGAGCGGTGCCGATCTCAGCTGTACCGATCTGAGCGGCGCTGATCTGAGTGAAGCTGACTTAACTGGGGCTGACTTAACTGGGGCTGACCTGAGTGGTTGCGATCTCAGCGGCGCTGACCTGAGTGGTGCTGACCTAAGTGGAGTAAAACTGAATAGGGCAAATTTAAGTAAAGCTAACCTCCAAATGACTTTAAGTTAATATTTATTCGTCCTATTAAACGCGACTCAAAAGGCAACAGGCAACAGATTCAGATAATCGATCTGTAGCAGTATTTTTTGAAATTGGCATTACTCGTTACTTAAATGGCTTTCTAAGTGACTTTCCTGGAGAATATTAATTTGATTTTCCGCTTTCAGTTGAGAAAACACGGGAAAAACAGGTTGATGCAAGCTAATTAACTGTGCCAGAGTTTTCTTTAGCTGAGTTCGAGACACGATTGCATCTACAAAGCCGTGTTCGAGAAGATATTCAGAAGTTTGAAAGCCTTCAGGAAGCTTTTCCCTTAAAGTTTGTTCGATCACCCTACGTCCAGCAAAACCGATAGTTGCTTTTGGTTCTGCTAGAATAATATCTCCGAGCATGGCAAAGCTGGCTGTTACTCCTCCTGTAGTCGGGTGACTCAAAACGGGTATGTAAAGCAGTTGAGCTTGTCGATGCTGGGAAAGAGCACCAGAAATTTTTGCCATTTGCATCAAGCTTAACATCCCTTCCTGCATTCTCGCGCCGCCAGAAGCGCAGATAATAACTACTGCTAGACCTTCTTTAGTAGCGAGTTCTATCAGGCGACACAGTTTTTCTCCAACTACTGAGCCCATACTACCGCCCATGAAGCGAAAGTCCATCACACCCAAAGCTACGGGTAACCCATTCAGTAGACCCGTTCCTGTTTGTACCGCATCTTTAAGAGCAGTTTTTTCCTGGTATTCTCGCAAACGATCTCTATAGGCTTTGCGATCGCAAAATTGAAGCGGATCGGTAGGTTGCAAATTCTCGCTCAATGGTTTCCAAGTTTTCGCATCGATGAGCTGGCGAATACGCTCGTCACTAGTAACGTTCATGTGATGCTCGCATTCGCTGCAAACCATTTGATTGGCTAGTAGGTCTTTAGTATAGGCAAGAACTCCACAAGCAGGACACTTAGTCCACAACCCATCAGCAATTTCTCTTTCTTTTTGTTGTTGAATATGGGGTTCTGATTTCTGTCTGTTGGCAAACCAATCGAATAAAGACATAGAAAAAAATTAATACTTCAAAACAATATTTTAGTTGAGCGGGAAAAATAACTTTAAGTAAGTTGATAATATACCCTCTCCCCAAAACATAGTCAATGCTGCTGCCATTGCTAAAAAGGGACCAAAAGGCATTGGTTGTCGGCGGTTAAGCAAGCCTACGGCTAAGGCTCCTCCCCCTGCAAAAGCGCCGATAGCACAGGCAATAAAGCCAGACAGCAGCATATATTTCCATCCTAACCAAGCTCCGATCGTAGCCATTAACTTAGCATCTCCGGCACCCATTGCCTCTCGTCCTAAAGCTAGAGTACCCAACAAGGCGATCGTGTCTAGCAACCAGATTCCTAGAACTGCACCAAAGATACCTGCCATTAGATGAATAGCTACTCCGGTTAATTGCTGATCTTGCCATCCAATCACAGCCTGAAATAACAACCCAAGCACCAAACCTGATTGAGTCAGGGGATTGGGCAAAGTCATAGTATCTAAATCGATCAAAGACAAAGCCAGTAACCAGCTCAAAAACGCCCAATAGCCTACAGTTGTTAGCGTCAAACCAAATTGCCAGAATACTAGTAAAAATATCCCTCCGGTTGCTGCTTCTACTAAAGGATAGCGCATAGAGATGGGCGCTTGGCACCAGCGACAGCGACCTCGCAACCACAGCCAACCGAAAACGGGAATATTTTCCGTCGTACCCAGTTGATGCAAGCAATGGGGACAGCGAGAAGGCGGCCAAAGAAGAGATAATTTAGCTGGTAAACGATAAACTACTACATTCAAAAAACTGCCAATGGAAGCACCAAAGACAAAGATGAAGACAGTAATAATCGTATTAGCGATGGTTTCCACGTAAATTGCTCCAGCGAGAAGCGAAAATCCTCAACTCTAGGGTTTGTCTCCATAAAGACAGGTGTTAGGTGTTAGGGATTAGGTATTGGTTTCAAATACTCTGCCTCTCCCCTTCTCCCAACCGAAAAATTTTCTCCTTTACAGACATGCTCTAGCTTAGTACCCAATTTACTAGAGTCCTTACTGGGAAGCCAGTCCCCCCTACATTATTGACACCACTTTCTTTTTCTGTCCAAACTGGCCCAGCAATATCTAGATGACTCCAAGGAGTATCCTTGACAAATTGCTTGAGGAAAAGAGCAGCAGTGATTGAACCGCCAGCACGAGGACCAGTATTTTTCATGTCTGCTATCGGGGATTTCATACCTTCAAAGTATTTCTCTACTAAAGGCATTTGCCAGAACTTCTCACCTGCTTGATCGGCAGCTTCTTTAATTTCCTCAGCTAATTTCTCGTCAGTACTCCACAAACCAGAAATATTATCGCCAAGGGCAACTATACAAGCACCTGTAAGAGTAGCTAAATCGACGATCGCGTCTACTTCCAACTTCTCGGCAAACACTAAAGCATCTGCCAGTGTCAGTCGTCCTTCTGCATCGGTGTTATTAACTTCAATCGTTTTGCCATTAGAAGCTTTCAGAATATCGCCAGGATGCATGGCGCGACCGCTGATCATATTTTCTGTCGCAGCACTAATAAAGTGAACTTCTACATCAGGTTTAATTTGACCGATGGCTTTGGCTGCGCCTAAGGTAGCGGCACCACCTCCCATATCCATCTTCATTTTCTCAATGCCACTGCCACCAACTTTGAGATTTAGTCCGCCAGAGTCAAAGGTGAGACCTTTACCCACAATGGCTAATTTGCGCCTGGGAGTGCCTTCTGGTTTGTAGGTGAGGTGAATAAATTTAGGCGGCAACTCCGATGCTTTTGCCACCCCCAAAAAAGCTCCCATTTCTAACTTTTCGCAGTCTTCTTGCTCCAGTATTTCTACTGATAAACCGCATTCAGAGGCAATTTCTCGAGCCGTTTCTGCCATGGTAATGGGAGTAAGCTCATTGGCAGGTGCGTTAACTAGTTCTCGGGCTAAAATTACGCCAGAGACGATTTGTTCGCCACGGGTTATAGCTGCGTCAGTACCTGCTAAACCGAGTAAATCTACAGTTTCTAGTTTGATTTCTTTATCTTCTGGTTCGGATTTGAAGCGGTTGTCCTGATGTAGCGCTAAGAGGATGGCTTCGGCAATAACTTGAGCCGTAGCTGCTGAATCTCCATTGACTAAGGGTAAATTAATCCCTAAGGTTTTGCTTTTTTCTTTTTTTGCCATGCGAGCGATCGCAGCTCCAGCACGACGCACAGTATCTAATTTTAGGTCGTCGGCTTTGCCTAATCCTACTAAAATTATTTTGCGAACGGGACTTTTACTACCAACCCTAGTTACAGCACTACTACCAGGTTTACCCTCAAATTCTGTTTCGGCAATTAATTCTTGAATAGTGCCGGCTAGTTTTTCATCCAACTGAGCTAACTCGCCAGTAACTTCCACGGCACCTTCAAATAAACCGACTGCGAGGGTATCTCCTGTCCAATCTAGTCTTGATTTGTCTGTTCCTTTGATTTGCATCCTATCTAGTTCTACTTCTGAGATACATTTATTCTCTCGTGCCAAGGCACAAACATGCAAACAAAAATCAAAAGCGATCTTTCATACCAATTTCTTAAATTTTAATAGCTTGTCGGTCTTTATTTGTCGATCGCTCTCAACTGAATCTTTACCGCCAACTAAGAACTAAAAACTAAATCCCAGATTTCTGATTGAGCTTTTTCCTTCCTCCTCTGGTAAAAGAATTTTACCAATGTAAGTTTCTTTAATTGTCTCAAAAAGGAATTGATAAACTTCATCAAACTTTCTAAATTCATCCCAGAAAATCTTAAACTCTTTCATCCAGGGGTAAATTGTGACGATGTAGTTGTCAAGAATCTTTTCAATTGACCAAGAGATTATTACAATTTCATGAGTTCCCAGCTCTGGATCAGTTGGATTTTCATATAGTGTAAGTGAAGTTTCAACGTGCATTAATCCCTGTCGGTCAAAATTTATCTTTTCTTTTTTAATTGGGCACTGAAAATAATCGCTCATTCGCTTGAGAAAAACATCTGTAAAATCCTGGCAAGCTTGACGGGATTCGAGGGATGTTTTCTTAGCAACTGCGTAAGCCTGGCAAAGTTCCTCAAATTTAGACATATCAGCTTCTTCCCCTTTTAACTCTCTAAACGCTGGCGGAGAATGAATTCAGCGATCGCTAAATCTACTGGTGTGGTCAGCTTCAGATTTGTTTCCTCTCCTTCGACTATTAGCACGGGCAAATTACACTTCTCAAACAATGCAGCATCATCTGTAACTGCCCAGCCTAGTTGACGACCTTGTTGGTGGCACTGCTTTAATAACTTTACTTCAAATCCTTGAGGGGTTTGTGCTGCCCAAAGCTGAGCGCGATCGGGAGTATCTTTAACTAACCTTGTCTCATCTACCACTTTAATCGTGTCCTTAACAGGTACAGCCGCAATTAACCCCTGACAAGTCAATAAAACTTCCCCACAGCGATCGAATAGTTGTGGCGTTGCCAGACACCTTGCCCCATCGTGAATTAATACTCGTTCTGCTGTTGCTGGTAGAGCCTGCAAGCCATTGTAAACCGATTCTTGTCTAGTTTCTCCCCCTTGAATTAGTTTTACCGTCTTGCTCAGACAGAGATCGGCAATAATACTTTTAAAGTCTGAAAAATCGTCAGGTTGTCCCATAATTCCAATCCAGCTGATCTGTCGAGAAGCCTCCGCCGCCAGCAGCGTCCACGCTAGCAACGGTTTACCCAACAAAGTTAGTAGGAGTTTATTGCGATCGCTTCCCATTCTGCGCCCCATTCCGGCAGCTGGAATTAATAAATACATTTGAATTTGAATTAATTACACCAGTAGGCTATAAGTCCTAAAAAGTAGCCTACACTGAAAAAACTTGTAATACAAATATATTGTATAAGTATATAAAATTTCATAAATTAAGAGGAGATTGTAGCTATTTAAAAATTAGACAATATTATCCAAGGCTAAATAAAGCTGCTCATCTGGCAATAAGTAAGAAAGTATATATACAGATTTTTCCTGGTTAAAAAACTGCAATTCTTCTTGCAATTGATTGGTAAATGCTATATATTTAATTCAAGATATTAATTCAAGTTGTTAGTTATAAAACTAATATCATGATTATAAAAATAACTAATAAAAAATCACTAATGTTTGATATGCTTTACTGATTTCTTTGTATAAATACTGATGTTATTTCTAACACAGTTCACTTAGCACCTAGTCTCAACCAGCATGTCCTGCTTTAAGTCGGTAGCTTGCATGTATGCAGTTTGAATCCGCTTAATTAAGGCGTAACTCATAGCAAATTAGAATATCTTAAATGAATAAAAATAAACGGGGTTTTGTCCAACGAACTTGGGCTATTACCAAACTCTACTGGTTTGGTGATGAAAAATGGGGAGCGATCAGTTTACTACTGATTCTAATTACGATTACTCTAGTTTCCACACATCTGAATATACTCGCCAACTCTCAACGAGGTAATCTTCTTTCCACACTCGCTACCCAGGATACAAATAGGTTCTGGACAGTTACCTGGAAATTGTTTGGGCTATACCTGATTTTAACGTTTATTTGGGCAGTATATAACTACATACGCAAAAAACTCTCACTTTATTGGCGAAGGTGGTTAACCAATAATTTTCTCGGTAAATATTTCCGCAATCGAGCTTTTTATGAACTCAGTCAATCTCAGAAGGAAATTGATAACCCAGATCAGCGAATAGCTGAAGATATAAACAAGTTTAGTGAAGGGTCTCTATTTTTCTTTTTTACTATGTTCCGTGCTTGCTCGCAGACTGTTGGTTTTAGCATGGTACTTTGGGGAATATCACCCTCTTTAATGATTGTTTTGATTATTTATGTTGCTAGTGGAACCCTGATCACAACTACATTATTTGGCAGAAAATTAGTCGAACTTAATCTCAAAGATCTAGAAAAAGAAGCTAACTTTCGGTTTGGTTTAGTTCGACTCCGGGAAAATGCTGAATCTATTACCTTTTACCGAGGAGAAGCACCAGAATCAAACCTAGTTAAGCGCCTATTTAATCAAGTATTTAGAAATCAAAATAATCTTATCCTGTGGGAAGAACTATTCTTGTCTGGTTTCGTCAGGCTTTATAGATTTATTCCGTGGATTCTACCTGCAGTGATTGTTGCGCCTCAGATTCTTTCTGGTGAGTTGGAAGTAGGTAAATTTATCGAAGCTCAAGGAGCATTTAATACTCTATTTCGGGAAATGTATGTCATTATTAGGACATTTCACCGACTGGTTAGTTTTGCCGCTGGAGCTGAGCGATTATATGAATTTCATAATTTCCTGCAACAACCAAAAAGAAAAATTAGAATTACTAATAAGAGCATTCGACAGACAACTATTAATACTTTAGAAGATAGCCGTTTAGCACTTCAAGATCTTACCTTGTATACACCAAACTATCAAAGAATCCTCTTACAGGATGTTTCGGTAGAATTGCAATCAGGGCAAGGAATGTTAATCACAGGCGCGAGTGGTTGCGGCAAAAGTTCTCTCTTGCGAGCGATCGCTGGCTTATGGAATTCTGGGAAGGGGACAATTATCCGACCTAAACTAGAAGAAATCTTATTTTTACCTCAGCGTCCCTATATGGTTTTGGGGACTCTACGCGAGCAGTTAGTATATCCTTTGGCAAATGACAGTATTACTAGCCAAGAACTGCATAAAGTCTTGCAATATGTAAACCTACCAAATTTAGTAGAAAGATTTGGTGGTCTCGATATTGAAAAAGATTGGGCTGATGTGCTTTCCTTAGGAGAACAACAGCGCGTTGCTTTTGCCCGTCTCTTAATTTCTAAGCCAAAGTATGTAATTTTGGACGAAGCTACTAGTGCTTTGGACAATAAAAACGAGGAAAATCTCTATCAGTATCTGTTAGATACACAGACAACTTTTATCAGCGTCGGTCATCGCTCTACTCTCTTCAAATATCACCATCTGGCATTAGAATTATTAGAAACTAATAAGTGGCAAGTCAAGAAAATAGACTCCAGAATGGCTAGTTCATGGCAGGCTGCTGCGAGTTAAGCTCTCAAGCATTTAACTTGGTAGTCATCGTCTGATGGAGTGATGAGGAGAAGGTTTGATAGTTTGTTTCCTAACTCAATGATATCTAATTGAGATGCACACCAGCTTATACATCGATAATTGCTTGCATTTCCTTCAATAACTCCTCTTGTTCTTGTCTGATTTCCTCTAGCCTTTTCAAGATATACGCTAGTCTTTCCTGCTTGTTGTACCCACTAGATTTTTGATTGATAACTATTGCTGAGTCAGTGTGATTTTTGAAAGCTCTAAAAAATACCCTCAGTAGCCACTGAAAGAGTTTAAGCGGCAGTTGAAGAACTGATAACCAAAATTGCTCGCTAAATCGACCAATTATTTTCAGTAGTCCCCAAAACAAGATGAGAAATAAAAGTAAAAGTCCTAGTGCATAGAGCGGATGAGTAATCATCCACGAGAGGATTGGATGAGCTTCTAACCAGTTTTGAAGGGAAATAATAATCGCTGTTTGCAATTGATCTACCAAAGATTCACTTAGATGTTCTGCTTTCTCGATGGTGGCATTAAGAGACGCTGTAGCTCGATCTGCGGTCTCAGTTACTGTCTTGAGTGCCATATTAGTCACCGTATTGACATTGTTAATTGCGCCGTTGGTAGTTTCTGTCAGCCTCTCTAGCTTACCGACTGCTTGGTTAATGGCTTGGGCTAAGTTTTCAGTAACTCGATTAGTTATTTGAGTGAGTTCAGTTTGGCTCTCCTGTACCTGTGCTGATAAAAACATCTTATATATTGGATTGACACAACTAAACATTATTGGGTTGAAATGCTCAGTCCAATCTCTGCAACATTCAACCAACTGCCATTACGAGGAGTATGATAAATTTCTAGCCGTCTGGCAAGACAATGAGCTTCTGGAGCGGGGAAAGCTTCATAAAGAGAAGCAATATTGAGTAGATCACAAAAGAGGCGATCGCCAAAAAGTAAAAAATCAATGTAAGCAGACTTAAAGTCTTTAACTTTATATAATTGAGAGAGTGATACAAAACTAAACATATAATCAACCTGTGGTGCAGCATTTCTGGCTACTTAGAAAATTCTAAGAGATTGCCGGCTAAAGCAATTAATGCACCAGTTTAAATTTTCCATGAGGGAACAATTGCTGCTTTATGGCAAAGATTGAAACTAGAACCGAACCCATGGTTATCAACATGGGTCCTCAGCATCCCTCGATGCACGGTGTTCTTCGTCTAATCGTTACTCTCGATGGCGAAGACGTGGTCGATTGCGAACCGGTTATCGGCTATCTCCACCGAGGGATGGAAAAAATTGCCGAAAACCGTACTAACGTGATGTACGTCCCCTATGTTAGTCGCTGGGACTACGCTGCGGGGATGTTTAACGAGGCAATTACCGTTAATGCGCCAGAACAATTAGCGGATATTGAAGTGCCAAAACGCGCTCAATACATCCGCGTCATCATGCTAGAGTTAAACCGCATTGCCAATCACCTGTTGTGGCTTGGTCCATTTCTGGCTGATGTTGGTGCCCAGACTCCCTTTTTCTACATTTTCCGCGAACGGGAAATGATTTACGATCTCTGGGAAGCTGCCTCTGGGATGCGGTTGATTAATAATAACTACTTCCGGATTGGTGGAGTGTCAGTAGATCTACCCTATGGTTGGGTAGATAAGTGTGAAGACTTCTGCGATCACTTTGACCCCAAAGTAGACGACTACGAGAAATTAATCACCAACAACCCTATTTTCCGTCGTCGGGTCGAAGGAGTAGGTGTCGTCACCCGCGAGGAGGCAATTAATTGGAGTCTTTCTGGCCCAATGTTAAGGGGTTCAGGAGTTAAGTGGGACTTGCGTAAGGTTGACCACTACGAGTGCTACGATGACTTTGACTGGGAAGTACAGTGGGAAACTGCTGGTGACTGTTTTGCTCGCTATCTAGTGAGAATTCGCGAAATGCGAGAATCAGTCAAGATTCTTCGTCAGGCGCTTAAGGGACTTCCTGGCGGTCCTTACGAAAACTTAGAAGCTAAGCGGATGCTGGAAGGGAAAAAATCGAAGTGGAATGGCTTTGATTATCAATATGTAGCCAAGAAGGTCGCTCCCACTTTTAAAATCCCTAAAGGCGAACATTACGTGCGTATGGAAAGCGGTAAAGGTGAACTGGGAATCTTCATCGTTGGTAATGACGATGTCTTCCCCTGGCGTTGGAAAATTCGCTCCGCTGATTTTGTTAACCTGCAAATTTTACCCCACATTCTCAAGGGTGTAAAAGTTGCTGATATCGTGGCGATTCTTGGTAGTATCGACGTCATTATGGGGTCGGTCGATCGCTAGAGTTAAACAAGGGTGGGCAATGCCCACTTTTTTTTATATATTTTAAGGTGGGTTAGGCGCGGGTCATACAAGATTTTACCGATTCATCCTATCTGAAGACTAGCATAGCTGCCTGATGGTGAAATTTTAGTCAAATGTTTCTGAATCATTTTCTGGACTTGCTCCACCGTTACTGGTTTAGAAAGATAGCCATTCGCTCCCACAAGTGTTGCCCTCATCCGATCGAGCAATCCATCTTTAGCAGTCAAAAAAACAATCGGCACTTTTTTGAGGGAATCGATTTTTCTGAGCTGAGTACAAAGCTGATAACCGTCCAGAACTGGCATCACCAAATCCAAAAATATAAAATCAGGCTGGCTTTTCTCTAAAATCATCGCTGCCTTCACTGATTCCTGAATACCGAGAAAGCGATAACCTTGTGGAGTAAGAATTGTCTTCAAAGTCTGACACACAAGTTGGCTATCATCGACACAGGCCACTAATGCTGCTGACTGCGGCTGACTTCCGGTGGGAAAACTGACAGATGGGTTAGTTAATTGAGTAGGCAGCTTGAATTTTTTCAAGGAAGGCAAGGAGGAGAAGGAGAGGGCTCCTACTTCTACTAGGGGAAGTAGCGACTTAGTTAACTTCAGTACGGTCTGGTGGCTTTTTTTGGCGAGAAGCCTTAAGGTGCGAGTACCATCTACTTGTGTTCTAATCAGTTGATAAATTTGTGGGGATGCATATTGTATCAGCACAGAAGGCTGTAAGATGACCGGAAATAAGTTGGGGGAATAGCCTGTGAGTCCTGCTTCTTGCCATTCCTGCCAAGCACTAATCCCTTGGGTAATTAACTGCTCAGTGGGGATAGGGTTTAACCCCAAATCAGGAATGTCACGATAGCTAATTTGGCAGAATAAGCCTTGCTCGTTAGTTTGCGTGTATTGAATCAGATCGAACAGACCCTCGATGAAAATACTAGTGAGCAACTGCTCCCATTGCTGTGTTGCCAGCTCACCTTGCTGATACAGTTGACCTAAGAGTAAGTAGTCTCGGTAAGGACTGGGAGGACAAGTGCTCTTTGCCAACTCAGTAGGAGACACCTGGGGGATAAATAACTCTAAATGTCTTTGCCATCGTTCTTGTGGATGAGCACCACCGGATAGCCAGAGGCAATCGCCCTGGCGAAAATAAAGTGCCCAGCTTTGATAATGGTCTGGTCTGAGCAATAGAGTGCCAGTAATTTTACTCTCCTGAAGTTGATGTAAATAAGCTATTAGCTCGGTGGCAGAGACAAGTCGTTGGGAAAACATCTGTGTTCTGTTTAATTTCGCTTTCATATGATTTAATCTCTTTATCTGCTTTCATGAATCAGTGCATACAGATGGAGCAAAGTCAAAATAGTTTTGGCTCAATAAGTGTTTATTAAAACCAGTCAACCGAAAGGAATGGTAAGTTATAAATTTCAAGTTCAATTCTGGTTTTTCAGCTTTATCTATTAACAACAATTTGCTCACCAAGTTAGCTCAATTATTGTCAAAAAGCTAGCAATATCTAGCAAATTTCATTGCATCTTAAAAAACAAGAAGTCTTGATAAATTTCTCAGTGAATCTACTTAATAATCTCAATTTTATACAAAAAATAGCCAACAGATTTTGGCAAATATCCGCAGAGATGTTCCAGATAATTGGGATATCTCTAAAGATTTATCGATAACTTTTCTTCAAAGTAAAATTATCGATTTTATTACTTTTTTTATGAATTTTAATAGGTGAAAAATATTAAAAAAAATATTGAGAAGCTATTAAGCTTATTTCCATCTAAATTGGATATCATTCAGTTAGGAAACAAACCATCAAACCGTCACCCTGTCAGTCTCTACTAGTAAATTAAATGCTTGACAGCTTAGGTGTTAAGTATGAGGTTTTAGGTTGATTTTGCCTCTAGCACCTACCACCTACTAGCTAACACCTCGTCTTAACAGCTTGTTATGCTTTAAGTCAGTAGCTTGTTCATGTTATACCAATTTTGTTTAAGATTGCTACACTTCGATTAGGAAAGAGAACAGGTAACAGGGAACAGATTCTCCAGAATTGATGCGTAGCAGTATTTGGGGAAATTGGTTTTGCTTTCAAGCAAAAACCCGGTGTTGCAAAGATGGCATTTGTTGACGTACTTGTTGTAAGCGAACAGGATCGATCTCGGCGATCGCCACTCCTGGTTCCTCTCCAGCATCTGCTAAAATCATTCCCCAAGGGTCAATTATCATAGCGTGACCGTGAGTATAGCGTCTCTCATAAGGATTTCCTGTTTGTGCTGGTGCAATCACGTAGCAAGTATTTTCAATGGCTCTAGCTTGCAGAAGTATTTGCCATTGATCTTTACCAGTATAAGCAGTGAAAGCTGCTGGGATAAAGACAATATCGGCACCTTTATAGGATAGATGACGATAGAGTTCTGGGAAGCGAACATCGTAACAAATAGAGATCCCTATATTACCTAACTCTTCTGAGTTATAGACAGGAGGTAACTCCTTACCTGCCATCACCGTACTAGATTCTCGATAGGTGTTGCCATCGGGTAAATTAACGTCAAACAGATGTACTTTCTTATAGCGAGCAACTTCTGTTCCGTTAGGATCGATTAATAGAGCAGTATTGTAGGCTTTAGTCTCATTTCCCTCTACGGGAATTGGAAACCCGCCTCCTAAAATCGTTATTTGGAAGCGTTGCGCCATAGTCTTAAGAAATTTTTCTGTTTTGAGGGCGATCATTTCTGCTTGAGCAAGTTTGTCTTCTTCTTTGCCCAAGAAAGCAAAATTTTCTGGCAACCCTACTAATTTTACCCCCTGACCAACAGCAAGTTCAATCAGTTCTTCTGCCTCAATTAGATTTTTTTCCAGATCCGGCTTGCTTGTCATTTGAATCGCGGCAGCGAGATACGATTTCATCTGTGAGAGTGAGAAATTGTGTACTTTAAACTAATCATAGATTGACTTCCCCCCGTTGCTAAAGCGAGGGATTCCTAAATCTAACGATTTAAGTTTCTGATTCAACCGCACTTAATCTAGACACAACCCTCAGATTATGCCCCAGATAGAGGTAAGCCCACAGACCTGTGACCTATTACAGAGTCGCGATTCTGACAGCCCATAAGTACGGTTTCAGCTTGTAGCTTTTAGTATTGGTTGTTGGGCTATTTTACCTAGCCGAGTTTCTAGCAAAAGTTGCTTATGTGGGAAACCACGCCAGTTTCTACAATGGGGGGACCCCCCGCAGCGGAATGGCTCGACAAGAACGAACTTTTGAGCTTTGCTGGCTAGAACTCCCTATCTGCAGTTTTCAAGGTGCATCGTAACTTAGTGCTTGTTTTTTGCTATTTAGCACCATTTCATTATCTCATACTTTCAACCCCTTGCTGCGTAAAGTTTAGAGGAAAAATTTTTCTCTAAATTGTCAACAGCAGAGGACTAAAACCTTGCCCTGCTTTTCTTAGAGTCTCCAGCACCAATAAAGATAAAAGGGACTCAGCCAGATTGAAAAACCGATCCCGCGTTATTTTCTGATTGGTGATTCTGTGTTTTGCGATCCCTGGCAGTTTCGTTGGTTAGAGGATTTAGAGACAAATAGGATTTAAGGATTTCAAGGGTTTAAATTTCGTTGAACTCACGTTACTATTGGTACTGATTAACTATTATAGTTCTCACAATAAAGCGTTTTCATGATTAACCTAAGTTCTGTCTTGGGACTCTTTATCTGTTTTATCGGTTCTTTTGTCTTCTCCAGCTTTCTGGAATATTGGTTGCACCGCTTGATGCACATTTTTCCTAAACTTTTTCCCCCTCATCCTAGACATCACCTCAAGAATACAGGGCAAGGTGTTTTAGGAGAATTTCGAGATTATGTACTAGGTACCTCTATAGTAATGTTCCCGGCATTTTTTATCTCTTGGGAAATAGGTCTAAGTTGGTTGCTCGGAACTTTATCCTATGCTGCTTTTGCTGCCTACGCTCATCAGTTGCAGCATGAGAACCCTAAAGCTTGCTTTTGGATGAAGATGCCAGTTCACTATGTCCATCATGAATATAATCAATGGCATCATAATTTTGGTTTAGGAGTAGACTGGTGGGATTATGTCTTTGGAACCTATCAAGATACTAATTGGTTGGTAGAAAAAGCCAAAGATTTACCTAAGAAAAAATTGTTGCAATTAAAATGGATCTAAGTGTATCTAAGATAATGCTTCTATAGCAATCGGATTTGATTCGTGAATTAGCTGGTGAAGACAGGGAACGGGG
>JBFRWL010000019.1:0-8811 GCA_051439565.1 Prochloraceae cyanobacterium | reverse complement strand
TCCTTACCGAAGTTGCCCGCGAGATTGAAATCTGCTCCAGAAGAGAAAATAAAGCCAAAATCTGAGTCCGATAGCTCCTCAACTGAAAGTAAAAGTTCTTTTGATTGGGTTAGCAATCTAGCTGAATCTCCAAACAAGTTCTTGCTCTATAGAACTCGTCGGGTAGGGGAAAAACTAGAACGGGCTGTCCGGAAAGTTCCAGAAGTGGAATCTGTATTTACTTTAGCCGGCTTATATGGCATCCCTACCAAGGGCAAGCTTTACGTGAAATTGAACAGCGATCGCCAATTACATATCACCGAGATACAAGATCAAGTTCGCGACTCTTTGTCTAAGCTGAAGTTGCGTGGAGTTAAAACTAGCGTAGAAGATATTCTGTTTGTGGATACTGGACAGGGAGAGCAGCCCCTGCAGGTAACTTTACTCGGCGACGACCTCAAACTTCTCAACACCACCGCCCAAGACCTCAAAACCCAGATGCAAAAGATACCTGGAGTGGTGGATGTTAACGTCAGCGGAATGGATGTTAAAGCTGACGTTCCGATCGAGATTGAACGCAAAAACAGTCAGCGAGCTATTACAGTTGGTGCTAATATTAACCACGGTCTAGCTCTTGGGGATGCCACCGAACAAGTAATGACACTAGCTGAGTCCCTCTTACGACCAGGCATAAAATTAGACGTGCAAGGACAGTCAGCCCTGGCGTGGGAAATTCTGGGGGATTTTGCCGTTACTTTATTGCTTTCGGTTACATGTATGCTGGCGGTACTACTGTTACTCTTTGGCAGATTATTAGAACCGATAGTAGTGGGCTTGTGTTTGCCTTTATCGATGATAGGGGCGCTCCTGGCGCTACTAATTACCCAGAAAGAATTTACCATGATTTCCTTGATTGGAATAATTTTCTTGCTGGGTTTGCTAGACAAAAATGTCCTGTTGCTGATCGATTATGCTAGCCAGCTTCGCCGTGTGGGCATGAGCCGTACTGAAGCGCTTCTAGAAACAGGAGTAGTGCGGATGCGACCAATCCTGATGACTACGACCTCGACGATCGTCGGTATGCTACCCCTTGCTCTAGGATGGGGTGCGGGAGCGGAGTTACGTCAGCCGATGGCTATAGTAATTATTGGGGGCTTACTGACTTTCTCTGTGTTGAGTTTGATTGTAGTGCCAGTGCTGTATACTCTCTTAGACGATTTGTGGTCTAAGGTCTTCAAGAATGGGAAGTTTAAAAAATCGCGAATTTAGTTAATAAACTTCTTGCAGAAGTCGGAAAGAACAGGGAATCAGTAATAAGGGACAATAAACTCTGTTGCCCTTTACCCATTCCCTTCCTATGGAATTAGCACTTTACTCTTTACTAGCGTTAGCGCCAATCCTGACAGTATTTCTACTGCTCGTAGTTGCTAAACGACCTGCTAGTCAAGTTATGCCCGTCACCTATCTGGTGACAGCAGCGATCGCCATACTGATCTGGAAAGTGTCCTTGGTTCACATTGCTGCCTCAACAGTCCAAGGACTGGCGATCGCCGCCGAAATTCTCTATATCTTGTTCGGGGCAATCCTGCTATTAAACACTCTGCAAGCTTCCGGTGCCATTGCTACTATTCGCCAGACATTATTAAATATTTCACCCGATCGCCGCATTCAGGTAATTATTATTGCCTGGTTATTTGGCAGTTTTATTGAGGGAGCCTCTGGTTTTGGCACCCCTGCCGTAATCTGCGTGCCCCTTCTGGTCGCGATCGGCTTCCCAGCTATGGCGGCGATTATGGCGGCGCTAATCATTCAAAGTACCCCATCTTCTTTTGGCGCGATAGGAACCCCGATTTTGATTGGCGTAGATGCTGGATTAGAGGGGATTGAGGCAGTAGAACGAGAATTGACTGAGTTGGGGCTGAGTCATGGGGAGTATTTAGCAGCAATCGGGTCCAGGACAGCGATTATTCATGGCATTATCGGCACTTTCATTCCCTTAATCTTAGTGATGTTGATGACCCACTACTTTGGCGCTCGTCGCTCCTGGAGAGAAGGGCTTGATGCTGCTCCCTTTGCTATTTTTGCCGGATTAGCCTTTACCGTACCTTCAGTTTTGACTGCCGTACTTTTGGGTCCGGAATTCCCTAGTCTGCTGGGCGGGCTGATTGGCTTAGCAATAGTTATTCCCGCCGCCAAAAGGCGATTTCTCGCCCCGCGACAGACTTGGGACTTCTCAGATCGCAGCAGTTGGTCTTCTGCCTGGATGGGAACTAGTTCTAGCGATGAAAACCAGGATAGCCCCGTCAAGATATCGCCATTCAAAGCTTGGCTGCCTTACTGCCTTCTGGGAGCATTACTAGTGCTATCGCGCCTGCAATTTCTCCCCTTGCGTCCTTGGCTGCAATCGTTTCAACTGCGCTGGTCAAATATTTTTGGTACTGACGTGACTATCGTCAGCCAACCCCTTTATTTGCCGGCAACAGCATTCGTTATCTTGGCGATCGTCACCTACTTTATCCATAATATGAAAGCCAAGCCCATGTATCGAGCTGTTCGGGGCGCTGCCAGCAAATTGCTCAGTGCGGTGCCAGCTCTTGCAGCAGCAGTACCGATGGCACGGGTATTTATTGACTCCGGCGATAACGCCTCGGGGCTGGCTAGTATGCCCCTGACTCTCGCAGACGGAATATCGGTTCTCGCCGGTCAAAGTTGGCCTTTCTTTGCAGCCATTATTGGCGCGGCAGGTTCTTTTGTAGCAGGTAGTACAACTCTAAGTAATATGATGTTTTCCCTCTTCCAGTTTGGAATGGCTGAAGAGATTGGTGTTTCTTCGGCTATGATCCTAGGACTTCAAGGCGTGGGAGCAGCAGCTGGTAATGTCGTCTGCGTATCTAATATTGTTGCGGCAGCAGCAACGGTTGGATTAATGGGTCGTGAGGGAGTTTTGCTTCGCGATCTGCTCCCTGTCGTCATTTACTACCTAATTTTTGCCGGAATTATCGGTTTAATCGCTATTAATGTTTTGGGAATTAACTAGAATCTAGATACAAAGAACTTGACTAAGCTGATGTATATCCAACTTACATAAGATGTTTTAAGCAAGACAAATCTGCTTTGCCAAAGTAGACAATAAAAGCAAGATGAAGATTTTCTAGGGATCTAACTAACCAGGGGACTCCCTCTTTTGCAAAGGATTCATAGTGATTAAACAAGATAGAGAATCGTTTCTCTAAATAAGGTTTGAGCTTGCGGTACAGCAGCACCAACTTTAACAGCAAACCCACTGTCCGAGTTGCTCCTAGATTAGTAATTAGGTCAACAAAAACGTAATGGTTAGGACGCTTCTGATTTTCCACCACTAAAAAATTCATAAGTTGACAACCCGTGCGCAAAATTAGAGATTCATTCAGTTTCTGATGATGGCACTGAGGCAAGATTTGTTGTAATTTATTGTATAGTTTTTTGTTAAACTGATGTCTGCCGTATTTATTGTCAATTGACCCTACTAGATATTCGTATAAATTGTCTTTAAAAGACTTGTAGCAAGATACGTTAGCATTATAGGTAAGGAAAGTCTGGGAGAGCTCTCGATAGGTGTAGCCATATTCGACTTTGCCGACAAACTGCTTGAGAGCTGAACCTAACTCTGGTTCAGTCAAGAGAGTGGGATTTTTTACTGGCTTGATAAGTCGGGTTTTTTCTTTTGACAATTGACCAGTACGAATCATTTGCCCTAGTCGCACCTGGTAGGTAACGTACTGAGAAAGATTAAACTCAAATTTACTTTGATTTTGAAATTGAATTTTCTGTATCGCTTGCTTAGCCTCGTAACTGCTATCTTCGCTGAGCAGACAATGCTGGTACAAGTAAGGATAGCGGTTAATGAGGTTTCCTACTGAGTTGGTGTTAGTAGATTTTTGGTTAATAACTCGCCCTAAACGTTGCAGCTTTGTATATTGCTTGGTCTGGGTAAAATTCTTGACCAACTGACGCAAACGCTTTGAAGTACGAGAGTATACAGATTCAGGAGATAACAGATTGTTAAATAGGTCGATAAATTCTCGAATAGCTGGTTGCAGTTGGGACTGCATCTGCCAATGATTGACAATTATGTGACAGCAACGATTGAAAAAGAAATTGAAATCCTGTTCCGCTTGCCTAGAATTAACAATCTTTTCTAGTGCAGAGCGAACTTTTCTGTCGTTGTATCCTTTTGCCTCAATAAATAAATAATGAAAGTTGCTAATAAGCCGATCGGGGGGTTGATTCTGTACGCAGTAGAGTAAATGATCGTACACTACCTGCTCTTCTCGACTTATATCTACAACGCCGGAGTAGTTTATGGTAGATATAGTCACTACAGTTAGCCTTCCTGTTTTATTATTGTTTTAAGCTGCTATTAAATTAATTTGTAATTGATTCAGTCTCGATATAGAAGAGTTGTTACTTAGTACACCCAATCTATATGTCACCTACTGATTATCTTCTCAAAACACCAGCTTTGATAAGCTCGCGATTATCTATGTTTACTCTGATTCATATATTCATTTGTCATTGATTTATTATTAATCACAATTATAGCAAAATGAGGAGCGATGTCTTGATTTCTATGTAAAGATTGTATTAGATTTAGTCACCAAATATTATCTATCATTTATCTGAACTTCATTTCTAGGATAAGGGAAATCAACAGTAATTGAAGGTAACTGATATTACTGAGAAGAATTAATTGATTTTTACTCCAATAGAGAATTACTTTAAATCTGAATTATATGTCTTTTAAAATTGCTCTAAACCAACTCAGCAAAATTATCGAGGCGGATGTCGTCAACCTATCGACTGAGACCGAGAAACAAATAGTATTAGGAATCGCTACCGACAGCCGTAATATCGAGAAAGGAGAACTGTTTTTAGCTTTGCAAGGGAAAAATTTTGACGGGCATAATTTCCTAGAAATGGCTGTAGAAAAAGGTGCGATCGCGCTAATTACCTCGCGTGAATCATCCGTTAATTCACCTAAAGATATTCCACAATTAAGGGTAAAAAATACCCTAGAAACTTATCAACAAATAGCTAGGTGGTGGCGATCGCAATTCTCTATTCCAATAATTGCTATCACTGGTTCGGTGGGGAAAACAACTACTAAAGAATTAATTGCTGCGGTTTTATCTACTCAAGGAGAGGTACTCAAAACAGAGGCGAATTATAATAACGAAATTGGCGTACCTAAAACACTATTAAAGTTACACTCGGAACACAAATATGCCGTAATTGAAATGGCAATGCGCGCTTCTGGAGAAATTGCCCTGTTGACGAAGATTGCATGCCCAACTATTGGGGTAATAACTAATGTAGGTACTGCTCATATAGGTAGGCTGGGTTCAGAAGCAGCGATCGCCAGAGCTAAATGCGAGTTACTAGCTGAAATGCCTAACTCGGGAGTGGCAATTCTCAACCACGACAATCGACGTTTAATGAAAGTGGCGGCTACCGTTTGGCAAGGGGAAACAGTGACTTATGGTTTAGAAGGTGGAGATTTATGGGGAGAATTGATTGATTCCCAAACTCTGAGGGTAGAAGGATTGGATTTACCTTTGCCAATGCCTGGCCGTCACAATGCCTCGAATTATTTAGCAGCTTTAGCAGTAGCTAAAGTAGTAAATGTAGATTATACACCACTAGCCAAGGGTTTGTCAGTTAATTTACCTCAAGGTCGATCGCGGCGCTATCAATTACCCAACGACGTGATGCTCTTGGATGAGACCTATAATGCTAGCTTAGAATCGACGATCGCCGCACTACAGTTGCTCGTAGAAATACCAGGTAAGCGTCATCTGGCTGTATTGGGAACGATGAAAGAACTCGGATCTAGATCGGCTCAATTACACCGACAGGTAGGAGAAACAGTCAAGCAACTCGGTGTCGATCTATTATTTATCTTAGTAGACGAAGCAGAAACGGAAGAGATGGCTGTTGGTGCTGCTGGAGTTGCTAGCGAGTGTTTTAGCAGTGGTGAGCAACTAGTTAAGCGGTTGCAGGAGTTAGTAAAACCAGGCGATCGCATCTTATTTAAGGCTTCTAATTCAGTAGGACTCGATCGAGTTGTAGAAAAGTTTCGTACTGGATTTTAAACTTCCATTCGGTACTTGAGATAACAGTTAAATTGGCTTGGGGCAAAGTTTGTTAAGATTCTGCCAATTGTACCTTAGCTTTCCTCCAGAGATTTTCTAGTTCATCTAGAGTGTAATCTGTCAAGGGACGTTCGGCAAAAGCTTCCATTTTTGACAAGCGCTGAATAAAGCGCTGATTAGTTCCCTGTAAGGCTTTAGAAGGATCGAGGTCGTACCAACGGGCAATGTTAATAAGAGTAAATAATAAGTCTCCTAATTCTGCTTGTTGGTGAATCTTGTCTTCTGTTTGTAGTGCTTCTCTAAATTCGGCTAACTCTTCTTTAAATTTATCCCAAACTCCATTGGCATTTTCCCACTCAAACCCAGCAGCAGCAGCTTTTCTCGACATTTTCATTCCTGCTATTAATGGTGGTAAAGTACGAGCATAACGACTGAGTTGGCGACTGAGTAACTGAGCATCTTCGGGAGTTTCTCCTTTTTCTTCTGCTTTAATTTTTTCCCAGTTGTGGCGTACTTCCTCAGCTCCTTCAACTTTTAGATTACCAAAGACATGAGGATGACGGCGAATTAGTTTTCGCGCAATACCTTCAGCTACTTCTTGGAGGCTAAAATCACCGTATTCGCTAGCAATTTGGGCTTGTAGAACGACTTGCAGTAGTAAATCTCCTAATTCTTCGGCGATCGCCTCTGAATCTCCACTCTGAATCGCATGAACGACTTCATAAGCTTCTTCAATCACATAGGGAATCAGGGTTTGGGGGGTTTGCGCTAAATCCCAAGGACAACCACCGTCAGGCGATCGCAATTTGGCAACTACCTCAATGAGATTTTGTAGGGCTGCTAAGATAGCTTGGGATGTCTGTTGTGCTGTATTCTCGGCAGTAGACATGAAGGAAAAATCTAAAACTAAGTAGGTTGGTAAAATTAATTAGAAAATGGTTAACAGAGGTCAGGGGTCAGAAGTAACAATAAACACCTAACTACTCATTTTGGTTTTATATTTATTTTCGCCTACTTTTGCTTCTTAAATGCTACTTTGGTTTTTGATTAAATTTGCGTGCTCGGTTGTTCTTCTTTTTCTGCTTTGGCATTAAACTCTTGAGATTTTTCTTTTGATAGCGCTTGTGAGTAGAGCAAAGCCAATCACTAAGTGTATGACTGCTAGCACCTAATTCTAAACCAACCAGAAGGGCGATCGCTTTTTTGGCATAATCGCTTTTCACCGACTTAACTATAGTTTGAGCCACTTCCTGCCAATTCCAGTCAAAACCCCAAATTAATTGGGCTACTGCTACACCAAAAACTGCCACAATAGCTAGCAAACTGAGTAAATAAATTACTCGCACAACTGTGCCAATAATTAGTCCGTGAGAGATTATTGAGCGGTGACGTAATAGATTTTGATAAGGTAGCCAAATCCACCTTAACTTGCCCCAGCGCTTAAACTGCACCGAGTAAATATCTAGATCTGGACCAAACATCAGTCCACTGAATAAGAAAGCAACCGCGACAATTAAAGTCAAGTCTCCATTACGAGTCAGTAATAGTGTCAGCCCTACAACCCAGGGTAAACTCCATAAAGTTATGCGATCGTGGGTGCTACCAGAAGGCATTGAATTCTTTCTCTTTTGTCAAAAATTAGGTTATTGTGCTAGTCTATATAACGTACTGGGCGGTTAGCTCAGCGGTAGAGCGCCTGCCTTACAAGCAGGTGGCCGCAGGTTCAAATCCTGCACCGCCCATAGAATAGCAGTTTTCAGTTGAATAAGGTACAATTTGCTTGGGTGAGATCGCTACGAGCATAAAACTCCGTAAATTCTAATTAAACTGGTTTAAGTATTATTAGCTTGAGCTTTTGATACCCAAACAGAAAAGATCTTTGGCGAAAGTGCCTTTGACAAGATGTAGGCAACAGGCAACGGACAAAGGGAAACAGGGTTGATTGTCCCCTATTCCCTGTTCCCGACTTCTGCAAGAAGTCTAAAATATACAAAACAAGCCGCTGCGATCGCAATTCGGTTCAGGAATTATTTGGGCTCAAGATTTTTACACCGATAGCAATGGTAAAAAGTAATAATGTTTTGTCAACAGTGCGAACAAACTGCAACTCCAACTGGATGTCATCAATACGGACAGTGCGGCAAAACCCCAGAGGTTGATGCTGTTCAAGATTTGATGATATATTGTGCAATGAGCTTAGCTCCCGTGGCATTAAAGGCTAAAGATTTAGGGATTAATACTCGCACTCTCGATCTCTACATCTGTGAATCCCTATTTGCCACGATGACCAATGTTAACTTTGGCAAGCGGACTTTTATTAAGGAGACCCGTCACATCATTACTCAACGGGAACTCTTAAAGAAGGAAATCAGCCAACAACTTAGCACTTCAGTCGTCTGGCCCGAAATTGCTAGTTACAGCCCTAATTTCAGGAAAAGCTTAGTCGGTCAAGGGAAACGAGCTATAGAGCAAAAAATCATTCCCCAAGCTGAGAATGAAGATATTTTCTCTCTCAAGTTGACCATTCTCTATGGATTGAAAGGCAGTGCGTCCTATATGCATCTTGCCCATACCTTGGGACAGGATGATGAGTCGGTCTATCGCTTTTACTATGAAGCTTTAGAGGCAATTAGTAGTGACAATTTGACAGTCGAAGAAGGGGTCAAGACTGCCTTAAAAGTAGGAGAAGTTAACTATAAAG
>JBFRWL010000018.1:0-17177 GCA_051439565.1 Prochloraceae cyanobacterium | reverse complement strand
TTGCTCATGCGATCATGAGCTAACGATTTCCAAGTCGTGTGAGTCAATTGTTAGAAATAATGATCAACCAAACTACGATCAAAGATCGATTTATAAATACGGTTCTGGTTTACCTCGTTTTAAGTTTAGTGTTTAGAGCTAGAAATCATCAAGAGTTATTGTGAATCCGATTAATTAATTTTTTAGCGGGACTTAAACAAATATAAAACTCAAAATAGGATAAAATTCTTACAACTTAAATCGTGTAGAACTGTATAAAAACAGGGGATAATAAAGAGAGTCAAAAAAGTTGCTAAAGATAAACCAGAAAAGACAACTATCCCTAAAGGTTGTAAAAATTCCGAACCTTGACCGATTCCTAAAGCTAAAGGAAAAATACCTAAAATAGTAGTGATAGTAGTCATTAAAGTAGGTCGCAAACGTTGTGATGCGGCTTTTAAAATAGCATGAGAGTGATCGATTTTATATTCTGTATGAATTTGGTTAGCTAACTCTACCATGACGATCGCATTATTAACCACAATTCCTACTAATAAAATAGCCCCGACTAATACTGTTGCACCTATGGCAGTGTTGGTAAGATAAAGTCCGAATATTCCTCCTGCCAAGGCCAAAGGAATGGTAAATATAATTACTAAAGGATCGACTAGAGAATTATATTGTACTGCCATCACTACAAAGACTAAAAAAGCAGCTAACGTGCCTAAAATTTTGAGAGCATCTTGTAATTGCTGGTTAGTTTCTTGGGAAAAACTGGGGAGAACTGTAACTCCATCGGGAAGTTCTAAAGAACTCAAAACTGAATTAGTTTGAGCGATCGCCTCTGACAATCTTGCCCCTTTACTTAGAGTCCCAGATATTAAAAATACTTGTCGTCTATTAATGCGTTGAATTTCTCCTGGAGCAACTCCCAGTTGGATTTTGGCTATATCCTGTAAGTAGACCGAGCGCTCGTTGCCGACTAATACTGGTAATTGGGATAATTGAGAGATATTTTGTCGAGCAGAATCTTCTAATTGAACTCGAATATCTACTAAGCGATCGCCTCGTTGTAATTCAGTAGCTACTGTACCGTAGATCGCAGTTTGAATCGCTTCGACTATATCGTTAACAGATAAGCCAAATTGGGCAATTCTTTCCCAGTCCGGGCGAATTTGTACTTCAGGCTGTTGGGGGTCTGTATTGGGACGAAAACGGGCTAATGTAACTTGGCGATCGAGTGCTTGTAATACTTGTAATCCCGCTTGTTGTAAAAGTTTTGGCTCATTTCCCTGTAAATTGACATCGATCTCTGCACGCGTGGGGGAATTAGAGAGAGTAATGCCGCGTACACTTCTAGGAAAAATCCGCAAGCGAGTATCTATCAGATTTAATTTAGCCAACTCTCGGTTACAACGATCGATATAACCGTCTAAATCGCTTCCTGGCTTGATCGCGATCGTACTTGAACCCCGCAAGACGTTGGCTAAACTAGTATTACCGAAAACAAAACCCCCAGCGGTGGTAAATACATTCTCTGTTTCTGGTTGACTTAATAAAATATCATCCACTATTTTCATAACTCGACGATTTTCTGCCAAAGTCGTCCCAGGAGAAAACTGAGCAAATAAACTCACTTGTCCGGTATTAATGCGAGGGAGAATTTCTCGCTCGAGCTGTTGTGCTAATAAAATACTACTACCACCTAGAGAGAGCAAAGCGATCGCAATAACTAGCAAACGATAGCGCAATACTAACCCTAAAAACCTTTGATAACTTCTATTAGCAGCCAGAAAACTACGCTCGAACCATCGCCATAAAAACAAGTTACTTAACCCACTCGTTCTAGGAATAGCCAACAAGCGAGATGCTAACATTGGCACCACAGTTAAAGCTATAATTAGCGATGAAGCTACGGCAAAGCTAATGGTCAGAATTAATTGATTGAACAACAAAGAGAACAAGCCACCAACCAATAAAAACGGCACTACCGACACTAAATTAGTACTGGTTGAAGCTAATAATGCCGATTCTATCTTGGTGCTGCTGCGTTCGACTGCATTGATAACATCTCGTTGGTTGAGGGATTTATTCCCTCTTATATTTACCCCATCCGTAATAGTTTCCAGCATCACGATCGCATTATCCACCACCAGCCCCACACCCAAGGCTAATCCACCTAAACTAAATAGGTTGAGAGATAAGCCAAATAAATGCATGAAGGCGATCGCCGTTAAGGTAGCCAGAGGAATAGCGATAACAATAATCAGGGTTTGTCGCAGGGAACCCAAAAATAACAAAACCGTCAAAGCTGCTAATATTGAACCAGTCAAGCCAGATACAGCTACATTGCCAATCCCATTACGAATAAATACCGACTCGTCCAAAGTAGTTATTAACTTAATATCTTCAGAAATCAATCCAGATTGACGCAACTGCTCTAATCTTTGTTTGATTCCATTGATTACCGCAACAGTATTGGCATCGGGTTGCTTTTGAATGCTTACCTTGACTGCTGATTCGCCATTGAGAGAGACAAAAACCCTTTGTTGTGCGGTTCCGTCAATTATTTCAGCTAAATTCCGTAAATATACCCGTCGATTGCCTATTTCAAAAGCAACATTGCTAATCTCTTCAGCATTTTGAAAGCGTCCTACAGTCCTAGTTAAAGGTTCTTCCTCACCTCCCAATAAACGTCCCCCAGACACGTCTAGATTGCGTTGTTCCAACTCATCTAATACATCCGTCAATCCCAAACCCAAAGCTTGTAAACGCACCGGATCGATCTTAACTCGTACCTCTTCTGTTACTCCTCCAGAAACATCTACAGTCGCTACTCCTGGAACTACACTCAATTCTCGCCCCAATTCTTCATCTGCAAAAACCCGCAGTTCCACATCTTTTAAAGAACGCGATTGCACAGCCAACTCATATACAGGTGACCCAGAAGGCTCAAACTTAAACAGACGAGGTTCTTCTACCAAATCTGGTAAGGTTCCTCTAGCGCGGTTAAAAGCGGCTGTAGTCTCGTTTAAAGCTTGGTCTACATCTCCACCAGGTTTAAAAAAAAGGTCGATACTAATGCGACCTTCCCTGGTTCTCGAATAAATTTGAACGACTCCTTCAGCAACGCTTAAAGCTTCTTCGAGAGGTTTGGTGACTTCCTCTACTGCTACTTCTGGAGAAACACCTGGGGCACTCAAACGCACTCCAATACGAGGATAAGTAATAGAAGGGAGTAAATCTACTTGAATTTGAAAGAGAAAAAATAATCCCAGTACGATCGCCGTAGTAGTTATAGCTAACGTACCAATATGACGGCGAATTGCTGTAGCGCTAAGACTAAATCGATTCATATTACAATTCGGAAAGAGCGCTTAAACGTACAGACTGTCCGCTTTTTAAAGGACGATTGCTGCGAACTACAAAGCGATCGCCTGGTTTTAGTCCCGAAATTATTTCGACGCGATTATTGTAGCGATCGCCCTGTTGAACTTTTTGAGCTTTTACGGTTGCATTTTCACCGTCGCTGTCGAGAATAAATACTGTATTCTCTTCTTGTAAAGCTGTTTTAGGAACTACTATTTTGTCTGGGGTTCGATCTCCAAATTCTACTCTAGCCAACAACCCGCTACCGATGCGTCTTTGAGGATTGGGGATAATAATCTCTACGGGGATTTGTCTGGCAATAATATCGGCGGCGGGAGAAATGCGATTGACTCGACCTTGTATTTTTTGAGAGGGAAAAGCATCCAAACGCACGGTAACGCTTTGTCCTAAATTAACTTGAGATAATCCTAATTCGGAAACGGGAACCACTATTTTTACCTGGCTAAAATTGCCCAATCTCAAAACTTCATTTCCTGGTTGAATTAAGTTTCCTGGTTCGGTGACCCGCTGAAGTACTACCCCCGCAATGGGGGCCCTCAGAATAGCATAAGAAAGCCTTTTTTCTGCTTGAGCCACTACAGAAAGCTGTACTCTCGCTCTTTGTTGTGCGGTGGCTACTGCTTCTTCTTCAATGCGGATCTGTTCTCTTGCCGATCGCAACACTTTAGCAGCTACAGCAGCATCTTTGTCTGCTACTTCGGCTTGTTGGCGGGAGATCGCGCCAGCTTTAGCGAGACTGCTGTTCCTGTTGGCATCGGCTTCGGCTTGTTGTAATTCTACCTCTGCTTGTTCTGCTCTAACTTTAGCATTTGAGACCTCATTGAGAGCGCTTCTAACTTCAGATTTTCTCGCAGCTAATTCTGCTTCTGCTTCTCTGAGGTTAGTTCGTAAAATAGTATCGTCTAATTGAGCCAAAACTTGCCCAATTGCGACCTGATCGCCCACATCTACATTTAATTGTAATAGTACTCCTTCCGTTTGAGAGCGTAACGATACTTCTCGGACTGGTTGGGTATTGCCAATATAAGCTAAAGGTTCCCGTAATCGCTCTAAACGAGCGATCGATACTTCCACTGCTGGCGATCGCCTTGAGCGATTCATTCTCGGTTGTGCTTCTACTTCCTGACCAAAGATACTCCCGCATCCAGCCAATCCAGGAACTACTAAAATTAGTAACAGCAATATTTTTGTCGAATTACCGCAGATAGCGAAGATTTTTGGATTTTTTTGCCGTTTCTGGATCCTTTTGAACACCATAACTGTTACTTTGTCCAATTAAGTAGTCGGACATAAATTTTCTAATTAATTTGACCTACCTACTTATAAATAATTGACATCCTCCTCCGTCTCCGGCGGGGGATTCCTAAACCTCACGATTTAGGTTTCTGCTTCTTTCCTAAAAAGGTTTTAGGCTTCGCCGCCCTTCGGGTACGCAACTGCCCTTTAACACTATGGTCATTAGGTCTTACATTCGCTCCACAGACAGAAACTGCAAGCCCTGCAGCCAAAATGTTTTTCCCAGCGTTAATGTCGCGATCAATGTCTTTGGTTCGACAGTTAGGACAATCCCAACTGCGAACTTCAAGAGGCAATTTTTCAACGACAAAACCACAGTGATTACATCTTTTACTACTGGGAAAAAATCGGTCAATTTTGACCAGTTTGCGCCCGTACCATTCGCACTTATACTCAAGTTGACGAAACATTTCTCCCCAAGCAGCATCGGATATAGAACGAGCCAGCTTGTGGTTTTTAACTATGTTTCTAATTCCCAAGTCTTCAATAGCTATCAGACTATTTTCTCTAACCAACTTGGTAGTCAACTTATGCAGAAAATCGGTACGAGCATCTTTAATTTTGACGTGTATCTTAGCCACCTCAAGCTGTGCTTTGTATCGGTTATTAGAGCCTTTGGTTTTCCGACTCAATACCTTTTGCGCTGCTTTAAGCTTTTGATACAACCTATTGAAGTGCTTGGGATTAGCTATCTTTTCTCCATCACTGGTAGTAATCAGACTAGAGATACCAGCATCAATGCCAACCTGCTTCTTAGTTGGTGGCAATACTTCAACGTTGTAATCGTCTACCAACAAAGAGACAAACCAACGCCCAGAGGGATCGAGTTTGACCATAATAGTAGATGGGGAACATCCTTCGGGAACAGATCTAGACCAAACTATGTTCAGTGGTTCTTTGCACTTGGCAAGCCATATCTTGCCATCTTGGAATTTAAAAGCCGATTTGGTAAATTCGGCACTACCACCATTACGTTTTTTCTTGAACCGAGGATATTTAGCTCGTTTACCCCAGAAATTAGCAAACGCTTTTTGGAGATGTCTCAAACACTGCTGCAAAGGTACACAGCTAACCTCGTTGAGAAAGTCCAACTCTTTGTTTTTTTTCCAACTGGTCAACAAGCTAGAGGTTTGTTTGTAATCAATCCTCTCTTGTCTTTCATACCAAGCTTGTGTTCTAGTAGCCAAAGCTTTGTTATAGACCAAACGCACACACCCCATTGTTCGTCGCAAGAGAATCTCTTGCGCGACAGTTGGGTAAAAACGATAGCGGTATGCTCTTTCAGTCATATCTCACATTTTACCACATTAAATGTAAACAACTTAATTGGAGGCGCGGTATTCCTGAGGGGCCGTCTGCCGAATTTAGTTCGGCAGTTTAAACGCCCCGTCCCACCGACTCTGTCGGTGGGAGGAATAATACTGCGAAATGCGATGAAACTCAAATTCACACTCTTAATACCTAGTATACTAGCACTGTTTGTTAGTGCTAATCCAGTAACCGTAGTCGCTCAAATCCCCGAAGCGGCAATCGAGGAAATTCTCGACTGGTCTGAGATAGAAATCACATCAGAACAACAACAGCAAATAACTCAACTACTTAGTCGAACCAGCGCACAGATTAAAACCATTATTAGTTGGCCACAACTAAATCTTTTTCAAAATACCCTAAAAGAGGGAGAAGGGTTGTTAGCGGCTTTGAAAAAAATGAATCTTTCTGAAAGCCAAAAAAGACAACTGCAAACTCTCTTTGATTCAGCCTTCAAAGAGTTTAATCAGATTATCCCACCCGAGCAGCGAAGCCAATTTTGGCAAAATATTGCGAGCAAATGGGAAGAAAAACTAGAAATCACCCCACAACAAAAAGAACAACTAACTCAACTTGGTTGGCAAACTATTGATCAAATTAAAAACACTATTACCACTCAACAATTTGTTAATTTTAAAACAAATATAGAGAGAACAAAAGACCTGAAAGGAGCAATAGAAGCGATGAGCTTATCTGAATCACAAAAACAACAACTGGGAACAGTTTGGGAATCATTGATAACTCAGTTTCAGGAAATTATCATTTTAGAACAACGTCTTGAAATTAGATCAGAGCTGCTTTCTTGGTGGCAAAAAATAAATAGTGATGAGTTTTGGTTCCCAAACTAAACTCATCCCATTGTCAATAAAATATTGAACATAATACTAAGTTACTTGCAATTTGGTGAACTTATGTTGATTCTACTGTTACTAAGGTAGAGAAAGCGGTAGTTGTAAAAATCACAGATCCTAGTTAATAATTAGTTAATTTCTATGACCGCTACCACCACTAAAACTACAAACCCAGGATTAACTTCTCGAATTGTCAGCAAAGTTCTCTCCATTAAACTCGTAGCAGATTTTGCTAAGAATCAAGCCCGCAATATGATGATTAAACGGGCAGAAGAAATTGGAGTACCTTGGCGCAAGAATGTCCAAAACTTGCGTTCCCACAACTGGGAAAGGGAATTAGCTGAGGTAGAAAATTCTCAATTAATCTATCCAGAATATTATTTAACTTCATTTCACGCTTACGAACGAGGCAATCTTAGCTGGGAAGCTGCTTTAGAGTGCGAATCTGCTGCCTATGCTGTCCATGCTAAAATTTGGCCTGATGCTGGCGCTAAGGGAGATTCTAAGCTGCGGCAAAGTTATCACGATATCCTCAAACAACAAGTATCCATTCAACCAGAAACTATTCTCGACTTGGGTTGTAGTGTGGGGATGAGCACTTTTGCTCTGCAAGATATTTATCCTCAAGCCAAAATTACTGGAGTGGATTTGTCGCCTTACTTTTTAGCAGTAGCACAATACCAATCTAGACAACGCAATGCCAGCATTAATTGGGTACACGCTGCTGCTGAATCAACTGGTTTACCAGATGCCTCTTTCGCATTAGTTTCAGCTTGTTTGCTTTTCCACGAATTGCCCCAGTCGCCAGCCAAGGCAATATTTAGCGAGGCCCGTCGCTTACTGCGTCCTGGGGGTTATTTGACGATTATGGATATGAATCCTCGCTCCGAAGCGTTTAAAAAAATGCCACCTTATATCTTTACCTTACTTAAGAGTACGGAGCCTTATATGGACGAGTATTTTACTTTAGATATAGAGCAAGCCTTAAGGGAAGCAGGGTTTCACTCACCAACTATTATTCGCAATAGTCCTCGTCATCGCACGGTAATTGCACGTGTGCGATCGTAAACTTGTCTGAGAAAATTAACCACTAAGATATGAGTTTTGTTATCCTCTTAGCTGAAGACTTGTGCTGTGTTGTCTGGACTCATCTGATGGTAGTATGTAGCATGATTTTCTCGGACTGGTGTTCGATCATTTAGTTGTAGCTTCGCTTGGTTTTCCCCTTGACTGCTGGACAGTTCAAACATAGGATGCTGGCGAGGGTTATTAAACAAACACAGATATTGATTAAACATATGGATGATAAAGTTTGGCTAATCCGTAAGTGGAGTTCTGGGCTACTAGCAATCTTAGTGCTGATATTTTTAAGTGCCTGTGGAGCACAACAATGCGAAACCACAAGCACGACAGGAACTACAGAAACTACAAAAAGCAGGGATACAAGCAAAAGTAGCCTACTAGATACGGTAAAGAAACGTGGAAAATTAATATGTGGTGTCAGCGGAAAATTACCGGGATTTAGTTTCGTTAACGAAAAAGGCGAATACTCAGGCATCGATGTGGATCTTTGTCGTGCAGTTGCTGCGGCTTTGTTCGATGACCCCGATAAGGTGGAATACCGCAATCTTAGTTCTGCACAACGCTTTACTGCCGTACAAACTGGAGAGGTAGATTTACTCTCTCGCAACACCACCTGGACACTTAGTAGAGACACGTCAGTAGGAATGGAGTTTGCACCTACTATTTTCTATGACGGTCAGGGTATGATGGTGCCGTCTAAGAGCGGAATTAAAAAATTAGAACAGCTTCAAGGGAAAACTATCTGCGTCAAGTCAGGAACGACCACAGAACAAAACTTAGCAGATCAGATGAGCAAGAGGGATATCGAGTATAATCCTGTAGTCTTTGGCGACGAAGATACTCTTTACAATTCTTACGTACAGGGTCGTTGCGAAGCAATCACTGCCGATCGCACCCAACTTGTCGGTCGTCGTGCTATTTTGCCTAATCCAGGCGAACACATCATTTTACCGATAGTTATGTCCAAAGAACCCTTGGCACCATTAGTTGCTAATGGCGACTCGGCTTGGTTTGATACAGTTAAGTGGATTACCTATGCCTTAATTCAGGCAGAAGAATTTGGAATTGACTCGAGCAACCTCAAAACTTTTATGAACAGTTCCGATCCCAGCATCAAACGCTTTTTAGGCACAGAAGGCTCTTTGGGTGAAAAAATGGGATTGCCTAACGACTTTGCAGCCAGGATCGTCAAGCACGTTGGTAACTACGGTGAAATCTACGAACGCCATATTGGCGAACCATTTAATCTAGATCGAGGACCTAATGAACTGTGGACTAGGGGTGGATTGCTCTACTCACCTCCATTTAGATAAGAGAACCTCTAAAAACTGCTGTATTTCCAAACCTCAACTTCATGGCTGACGAAAAAATTCCCCTGTGGCGCAATCAGCGTGCAATACAAATCTTGCTCCAGATTGTAGTGATTTTGCTGGCGATCGCCTTCCTAATAGTGCTAGGGAATAACCTGGTCAATAATTTTCAGCAAAAGAATATTAGGTTTGGATTTGACTTCCTTGGCAGTACAGCTTCCTTTGATATTGGCGATAAGGTAATTGATTACCGCCGCACCGATCCTTATATCAAAGCAGTTCTGGTAGGATTATTAAATTCCCTGCGAGTAATGGTTGTCGGTATCCTAATAGCAACCTTTCTCGGTATCGCTGTCGGCATTGGCAGATTATCGGATAATTGGCTGGTGCGGCAGATAACTACAGTTTACGTAGAAATCTTACGGAATACTCCTCTACTGTTGCAACTATTCTTCTGGTATTCTGTTGTCTTTCTCAACCTGCCTAGGATTGACAATCCATTAGTTTTGCCAGGGTCAATTTATCTGAGCAACAGAGGGATAAATATTCCTTGGCCGGCGGGAAGCATCTCGACTTGGCTAGCTTTAGGAACGATCTGTTTGAGTGTCGTGTTAGCTATGATTGTTTGGCGCAGACGAATGGAGGCGATCGAACAACAAGGTTCTTCAGCACAGATGCTGCAGGTAGCATTAATAGGAATAGCGATCGCCGCTACTTTCGCTCTAGTCTGGGGTTTGGATTGGAGACAGCCTCAATTAGATAGAGAGGCCAGCGCCATCTTAGGAGGGATGAACTTTTCGCCAGAATTAGCTGCCCTGCTGATTGGATTATCAGTCTATACTGCAGCTTATATTGCTGAAGTTGTTCGTGCAGGCATTCAGTCAGTAAGCAAAGGACAGTGGGAAGCAGCTAGAGCATTAGGACTTAAGTCAAGTTTAGTCATGCAGTTGGTGATCTTTCCCCAAGCATTACGGGTGATGATTCCGCCACTAACTAGCGAGTATCTTAACCTTGCCAAAAATTCTAGTTTAGCGATCGCGATCGGCTATAGCGATATTTACTCGATTTCCAATACCATCTTTAACAACACTGGTCGTTCTGTGGAAATGTTGTTAATTGTCATGTTTACTTATTTAATGATTAACTTGATTATTTCTCTAGCAATGAACTGGTTGAACGCAAGAGTGCAATTGAAAGAAAGATAATGACCACAAATTCAAATTCGCTAGAAAAATCTCTTCCCCCAGTTAGTCGAGTTAGTCCTTGGATTTGGCTAAAAAAAAATTTATTTAGCACCTGGTATAACTCTATTCTTACTATTATTTGTCTTTTATTTCTTTACTGGGTCGCAACCTCATTGATTGGCTGGACATTTACTCAGGCACAGTGGACAGTGCTGACAGCAAATCTGCGGCTTTTCTTAGTCGGTTACTATCCAGAAGAATTGCTCTGGCGACCTTGGACTGTAGTGGTTATTATTGTTGGTGAGGCAGGTTTTTCTTGGGGAATCTTGTCTAACTCCTCTGATCTATTCAACCGAACCAATTTAATTGTCCTGACTATTATTGCTACTACCTGCGTGGCGCTAGCTCCCTTTGTAGGAGTATATTCAAGTATCTTACTCCTGGGAATGCTCGTGCTTCTCACTTTAGCTGCTCGTTGGGGCAAGAAATTAGGGAAGCGTTTTCCTCCTTTGAGTGCTTGGTTAGCACCGATCTGGTTCGGGAGTTTCTTTGTAGTTTTTTGGCTGCTAGTAGGAGGTTGGTTTCTCGAACCAGTCAAGCTAGCTAGTCTCAGTGGTTTCATTCTTACCCTCTTAGTAGCAGTAGTCAGTATTGTTCTTTCTTTTCCTTTTGGCGTGCTGCTAGCACTGGGACGACAGAGCGAATTACCAGTAATAAGTTGGCTGTCAACTGCTTACATTGAACTGATCAGAGGTTTACCTCTAATTGGAATTCTGTTTATGGCTCAGATAATGCTACCTTTAGTGCTGCCTAGTGATGTTGTACTAGATCAAGTTTGGCGAGCTATTGCTGGTTATACGCTATTTACTGCTGCTTACTTAGCAGAAAACGTGCGCGCTGGTTTACAGTCAGTACCTCGCGGTCAGACTGAAGCAGCCAAAGCCTTGGGGTTAAGTTTCCCATTAGTAATTGCCTTGATTATTCTTCCTCAAGCTTTAAGAGCAGTAATTCCTACTATTGTTGGTCAATTTATCAGTTTGTTTAAAGATACATCTTTGTTGGCAATTGTAAGTTTAGTAGATTTGTTGGGAATATCTCAATCAATTCTGGCTAACCCTAAATATATAGGTCGATCGGCAGAAGTTTATCTATTTATTGGCTTAATTTACTGGATTTGTTGTTATTCTATGTCTCTAGCCAGTAGCAAGTTGGAACAACACTTAGGTAAGGATCGTCAGTAGGACAATGATTACTTTAGCTAGATTATTTATGGTTAAGATGTCAACTATTATTACTATAATTTCTGAGATAAACTAAAAATATGATTAGCTCAGAAATAAATACAAACTCAACCAATTCCTCAGCATCAGAAGCAATTATTATTGCCGATGACGTGCATAAGTGGTATGACAACAACTTTCACGTTTTGCGAGGAGTTAGCCTGACAGTAAACAAACAGGAAGTAGTCGTAATTATGGGACCTTCCGGATCAGGTAAATCTACCTTTATTCGTACTTTTAATGCGCTAGAACCTTATCAAAAAGGTAGTATAGAAGTTGATGGAATTAAACTTTCTGGGGATTTGAAAAATATAGAGGCTATACGTCAGGAAGTAGGAATGGTTTTTCAACAATTCAACCTATTTCCTCACTTAAGCGTGCTTGAAAATGTGACTCTAGCTCCTATTTGGGTAAGGCGCTGGACAAAACAGCAAGCAGAAAAAGTAGCAATGCAGTTATTAGAAAAGATCGGAATTTTGGAACAGGCTTACAAGTATCCCGGTCAACTATCAGGGGGTCAGCAACAAAGAGTGGCGATCGCCCGCGCTTTAGCCATGCAACCAAAAATTATGCTCTTCGACGAACCCACTTCCGCTCTTGATCCAGAAATGGTAAGAGAAGTATTAGATACAATGCGAACGCTAGCCAATTCTGGAATGACAATGGTTTGCGTATCTCACGAAGTAGGTTTTGCCCGCGAGGTAGCCGATCGGATGGTATTTATGGATAACGGCACGATCGTAGAAGAAGCTCCCCCCGAAGAATTTTTCCTTAACCCCAAACAGGAACGCACTCGTCAATTTCTCTCCCAAATTCTTTAACTACAAAGTCAATTAGTCGGGTTCTGCCCGTTGTAGACAATTGGAGTCAAGGAGGTGAAGATCTTGCTCAGTAAAAACCGTACAGGTTGCTTGGAGTTGACGGAGAGCGATCTGCCCAGAGTTAGTTTCTAAGGTTTGTAGGATCGCGATCGCATTATCTGTATTAGGTTGAAAATGTTGTAACCAGCGATTTTGTTGCAGATACTCCGGCCTAAAAGTACTATCGCTCACTAACCAAAAATCCACCCCAGAGCTTTGGATAAATGCTTTCAATTCATCGAGATCTTGACTGTAGTGAGCTGTGATTAAATCTTTAACTCGCTGACGAAAAATAGTGTAGTAGCCTAAATGGTAAGGAATACCATATTCTTCACCAACAAAAACAGAGCGTTGGGCAAAAGAGGGAATGTTACTAGCTTCTGGCAATAAAGATGCCACCATAGTTTGCTTATTGGTAGCCTGCAAAAATTTATAGAGCTGGGGATAGTCCCCTAACCGATAACCTAGACGCGGAAACCATTGATTAGTGAAAGGATAGATGCCAATAATTAATAAAAATAAGGTCAAAGTAGTGACCGTTAAAATGGTCTTGAATTGAGGAGGGGAAGTATGTTGCCAGAAACTGAAGATTTTCTCTAACAGTAGAGTCACTGCGATGCTGGCAGCAAAGATAATCACGAATCTTAAGCCATGTTGCGTATAGCGACTAGGAAAATAGAGTTTAAATGCCAGCAGATGGGCTGCAAAAAAGAGAAAAAAGCTGGCAATAATCAGTTGATTGAGAATAAATAGCTTATTAATGTGATTGGTTAAGGCAAATTTTTTTCTCCACCTTAATATAAAAGGCAACAAAATTGCTCCATAGGATAGTTCAGGAATCAAGGCCGAAGGTAAGCGAATACCAGTGCCGCTGGCATTGAACCAAAACCGCCATGGATTGTCGTCATGAAAAAAACTAGCTCTTCCTCCGGCGATAAATTCTGGTAACTGCCTAGCTTGTGTGAGGGAAATAACTGGTTCAAACTCTGAAGTAATCAATAACCGAGGTAATAACACCAGGAAAGCAACTATTAAACCACTAACTGCCAGCCACCGATCGCGTTTATCAGAATTTACTTTGAGCCTCTTAGCTTTGATGGTAGCAAATTGACATAACAATAACCCCGAAGCCATCAGCACAAAGGTAGGATAGAATAACCCCAGCAGGATGATAGTGAGCCAAGTTCCCCAGTATGACTTTTTACTTAAGACCCATAAAAAAGCTAAAAAAATAGGAATCATGAAAGCTCTCCCAGTCCCGGAATCTAAACCATCCTGGCTCCAAAGATTTTGATTGAGCAAAGCCGCAGCAATAAAACCCGTGAAGGGAATAGGAAAAAGTTGCACAGAAAAAACAAAGGCAAAAAAACTGGTTGCAGCAGTGAGAAAGATAGGGATAATTTTTGAGATTAAAATCGGCTCAATTTTAAGTAATGCCAAGCAATCATAAAGACTTTTAACCCCAACTGGAGCAATGTAACGGAAGTAGTCAGCAATTAAATCATGTTGAAATAACTCTGAATCTATAAATTGTGCCATCCAGAAAATATGTTGACGAGCATCATCATGAATCCAGTAGTCTTGACCTACCATATTCTGCAAGGCGACTATAGGATAACTGGTAGTTAACACTAAGCTAGCTAGTAACCAAAATAGTGTGCGGCGATCTCTGAACCTGCGGAAGCTTGGAACTGGTGCAAATAAAAAATCATAGAGATAATTTGTCGAAGGGGAAGTCATTTACAATAACTTGGCAATAACAAAATAAGTCAAATAATGACATTATCCCTAATACTACTCGGAGTCGATCTTAGAGAATGCATGGTGATAAGATCAATGACTTGCGAGCCGACGAAACACGCCGCTAACTAAGCTTTCCCTTCGGGTAAAACCTAGGATAAGTGGCGAAATAATGCTCCATAAACTGGCAGGAAGACTAGTTCCTAGTTGCAAGTTAGACGAGATTTTGTTAACTTTTGTAACTGGAAAATAACAAAAGAGGGAATTTTAGCGACGTTTTTTCAAGTAAGGCATACAGATTATAAAGATAATACTGAGTTTCTAGTTTTTGACAGGAGAAAGGTATGACTAGGATTCTGCGGCTGGCAGAAATGACCTCGGAAGAACTGACCTCGTTAAAAAGACGAGCAGAATTAGACATTGAAAATGCTCTTGCTATTGCCAAGGAGGCGATCGACAAGATTAAACAGCATGGCGATGCAGGAGTTATAGAATACGTCAGGAAATTTGACTATCCTGATGCTACAGTAGACAACATCAAGGTTACTGAAGAGGAATTTGATCGGGCACAAAAAGAGATCGAACCGGAAATCAGAGAAGCGATCGCTCATGCCTTCTCCAATATCAAGGAAGTTCACCAACGACAGATGCCGGAAGAAATCCAACTGGCTGAAATTGATAAGGGAGTCTTCGCCGGAGAAAAAGTAACTCCGATCGCCAGTGCAGGATTATACGTCCCTAGAGGTAAAGGTGCTTTTCCCTCGGTGATGCTGATGCTTGCCGTACCTGCTATGGTAGCTGGAGTCCCTAGAATCATGGTCTGCACTCCCCCCGATAAAAATGGCAATGTGGAACCAGCTTCTCTAGTTGCAGCAGAAATGGCGGGAGTTAAGGAGGTATACAAGCTGGGGGGAATCCAGGCGATCGCGGCAATGGCTTTAGGTACTCAAACCATTCCCAAGGTTGATAAAATCACAGGACCTTGTAATGTCTATGGTTCTGCTGCTAAGCGTCTATTATACGGTACAGTTGATGTTGGGCTGCCTGCAGGACCGAGTGAGTCAATTATTCTTACCGATGAAACCACCGATCCTCAATTAGCTGCCCTCGATCTTTTAATTGAAGCAGAACACGGTCCCGATTCTGCAGGTTTGCTAGTTACTCATAGCGAGTCTTTAGCTCTCAAAGCTAGTGAGTTTGTCTCCGATTATCTCAAACGACTGCCAGATTGGCGCAGAGAATTTTGCGAGAAGGGACTATCCTCCTACGGAGGTATCATATTAACGTCTAGTTTGCAAGAGTCGATCGCTTTTCTTAATGACTACGCGCCAGAACACTTAGAAGTTTTGGTCAAAGATCCTTTCAGCATCCTGGGAGAAATCAAAAATGCGGGAGAAATTTTACTGGGAAATTACACCCCTATTCCTACCGCTAACTATTGCTTGGGAGTTAATGCTATTCTTCCTACTGGCGGTTTTGCTCGTTCCTATTCGGCTGTATCGGTCTTTGACTTTCTCAAGCGATCGGGTATTGGTTATCTAACCCAGGAAGGATTTGACAAGTTGAAAAACACAGCTTATACCCTAGCAGATTACGAAGGTTTTCCGGCTCATGCAATGGCAATTAAAGAACGGGATGTTTTGTTGAAACCAGAACAATAATAAGAGAGGGGGAGGGGAGTGTGGGAAGTGTGGGGAGTTTGGGGAGACAAGGAAGATAAGGGAGAGCAATAGCCAATAGCAATCAAAAATCAACAATTAACAATCAACAAATAATAAAAAGGAGCAAAATTTGTCGGATATAGAGTTACAACAAATTCAGGCTATTCAGTTTAGCGATCGAGCAACTGCTAATCAATTGCTTAAAGATTTTTGCAATGCTAATTTACCTTTTAAGGTTGTAGATGTTGCTGTGCGTCCCTTAGCTGTTTCTCTCAACTCGATTAATGGATTTATGACTACAGAAACAGGGGAAAAACTTTTTTTTAAAACTCACGTCGAGCCTCAGAGTATTATTAATGAATACTATAATTCAAGTATTTTAGCAGAAGCGGGATATCCAGTTATTCAGCCTATTTTTAGTTCGACAGAATGGGGAAAGCAATTATTAATTTACAAGTTTTTTGAAGCTCCATCGCTGTTTAATGTTATCCGCGATTTGGAAACTAATAAGAGAAACGATGCAGAGCAAATTGTTAGTATTCAACAAATAGCAGATGAAGAATTGTGGGAAATTTATCTGAAAACTCTGCAACCTTTAGAAGCAGAAGAACATGCTAAAGTACCCGTACATCAGTTATTTTATCATCGATTAACAGGAGGTCGTTTTACTAACTTTTATCGAGGTACAGAACTGATTTTACCAGGAGAGCAAATTAACTTTGATCGCTTGGCAGAAATGAAGTGGATTATTAATGGAGTACAATTCCAACATACTCTAGGGGATTTGGTAGAATTAGCTACTCAGTATTTGAATCCATCTAGCAGCGATATGCCGTCAATAGTCGGTCACGGAGATGCTCACAATGGTAACGTATTTATTGACGAAAATAATGCTAGTTTAGTATACTTCGATCCGGCTTTTGCCGGTCGTCACTCGCCATTTTTGGATTTAGCTAAACCTTTGTTTCACAATGTCTTTGCTATCTGGATGTATTTTCCTCAAGAAGTTGCTAGTCAACTAGAGATTAAATGGAAAATAGAAGAAAATACTATTGTTTTCGAACATAATTTTGTTCCAACAGAGGTGCGGATTGATTTATTGCGATCGAAGTTGGAACGAGTTCTCCAACCTCTCTTAAAAGAACTCAAAGTAAGAGATTTACTCCCTGAAAACTGGCGAGAGTATTTAAAATTAGCGCTGTTTTGCTGTCCTTTTTTGACGATGAATCTAAGCG